>JABZGM010000001.1 GCA_015259235.1 Alloprevotella sp.
GTGTTTAATGGCGACCACAACACTGCAAAGTTGGAAATTAAGAAAGACTTTGCGAGCACAGACCTCATCACACAAGTTGAAGCCAATCAATTGTTCGTCAAAATCAAAGAGCCTTTTCTTGTATCTAAAGGAAACAAGAAAATTTATGTGGTCATCAATTCCACCACAGAATCCAATGCATTGCTTCCCGCAATGGTCAATTCTACCACACTGGAACAATTTAGTGAGAAGTATGAATCAGCAGAACTGGCACTGGTGGCTGAAACAGGTGGAAGTGTAGCCGACAAAGTGGCAAAGTTGGAAAACAACCAACACATCATTCTTATGACGGGTGCACCAATCATGAAAGATATGGAAGACGGTGTCAGCAAGTTCGAAGCAAGCACAGGCACTCGAAACAATGCTTCCGTGCAGTTTAAACGTGCAGTATCGCGTGTGTTGGTCACCACAACCAAGGACAGCTACACCCTAGCAGGCTACAACCCCAGCAATGCACAAAAAGAGAACGACTTCCTGACACTCGACCATTTGCATTACGTGGTGGCACAAGGCGAAAACCATCTCTACTTCCAGCAAAAGGCTAGCACCGATGGCACCGCAGCCTTCACCACTCCCGCCTTCGACCAAGTGCCTCGAGAGACAGATTTCAGCGCTGATTCCTACACGCAAGAATACAACCACATTGGCACGAACTATGACTATGCTGGATTGAAGAAAGACCAAACAGGCAACACCTCAACCGTAAAGGGCTTTTCAGTCAAGGTGCGCAATCCGTTTGCCCCCACTCCCACCACAGTAGAAGAATTGGCAAAAGCCGATTTGAATGGCGAACTAGCAGGTCAATACGTTCTTCCCACTTTGCATAAGTTCAACACAGACGAAACACAGACGGGTTATCGCAAGGGCAACACTCCCTACGTGTTGGTGCGTGCACGCATTACCCCCAAGAAATACATTGGCGACAATGGTCAAGTGAGCGATGCCCCACTCGCCGACGATGCAGATTTGTATTACGGTCTTGAAACGGGTTATTTCTATGTGAATAAAAACCACGTCACCGATGCTGCACATTACGGCAGAGCCAATCAAAAAGCCTATAAATACACTAAACGTGTAGCCCTCTATTTTGCCTGGCTCAACCCCGACAATGTGAGCAAACCGCTTAACTCACCTGTGGTGCGCAACAACATCTATCACTTGCACATTGCTTCCATCAGTCAGTTGGGTTCAAACTGGAATCCGTTGGTGCCCAGCGACAAGGACAACCCCGATCCTTTCCCTAACGACAATCCCAACGAACCAACAACCCCACGCGTGTTCCCACACGACCCTCTCTACAAGGCGACCCCCATCCCCGAACCAAATCACAGCACACCTGGAGGCGGCGGAACTACACCTGGAGGTGGTGGAAACACACCTGGAGGTGGTGGAGACACACCTGGAGGTGGCGGAACTACACCTGGAGGTGGCGGAACCACGCCTGGAGGCGGTGGAACCACACCTGGTGGTGGAGGAACCACACCTGGAGGTGGAGGAACCACACCTGGAGGTGGTGGAGACACACCAGAAACGCCAAATGTTGACGAAACAAAACCACAACCATGGATGAAAATCATCGTAAAGGTGGTGAAATGGCGCATCCATAGTACGATAGCCGAACTCAATGGATTGTAATCATCCAAATCCCATCATCAAGGACTGCATCAATACCCATTGATGTGGTCCTTTTTTGTGGTAAGCATATGTGCAGCAAGCCAAGCACAAAAAATCCAACAGAGAACTTGCATAAATATAAGCATAAAGCCGATTTTCAAGCACAAAAGCCAAGGAGTTGTGCAGAAAAAGAGAGAACAGATATGCAAAAACAGAGGAAAAGCAAAGAGGATATTGCAAAGCAAAAAAGACATTTACCCCCTATTTGCCTAAAAAAAGTCTATTGTAGTAGCCAAATTGACGTGTTTAACTCACTAAAACACCAAAAAGTCAAAACAAAGTGGTAACTTTGACGCCATAAAAATTTCATATTAATTCCATCGGTACGTTGGAAGTCACCTTTTTCTATCGTCAATCGCTCGTTGTATCAGTAGAAAGCATCGCTGCATAATGCCAACAGCAAGGCGCACCCCGATTTTGCCCATCGCAAAGCAGCGTCGCACCGCTTGACCTGGAGAGAGGAAAGGACTTCTGCGCACCACATTGTTATTTACCCACATTTTCTATGAAGAAAAGGCTCTCATTGCTGTTCTTTGGCATGATGCTCTGTCTCGGAGCTGTGTTAGCACAGACTCCAGTGTCTGGTGTTGTAACGGCGGCTTCCGACAATCAACCCCTCTTCGGCGCACACGTGTCGGCGGATGGCGGACGTACCTTCACTGCCACAGACGAAGCAGGTAAGTTTTCCCTGACCATCAAGGGCAAGAACCACAACATTACCGTGAGTTATCTCGGCATGCAGTCGCAAACCCTGAAAGGCGACACCGACATGAAAATCGCACTGAAAGATGCGCAGTCGCTGGGCGAAGTGGTGGTGACAGGTTTGACGAAAACCGACCGCCGCATGTTTACCGGTGCTGCCGACAAAGTGGATGCAGCAACTGCACGATTGAGCGGTGTGGCAGACGTGAGTCGCTCGCTCGAAGGACGCGCAGCCGGTGTGTCGGTTCAAAACGTGAGTGGCACATTTGGTGCGGCTCCTAAAATCCGTGTGCGCGGTGCCACGTCCATCTTCGGTGCTTCCAAACCACTTTGGGTAGTGGATGGTGTAATCATGGAAGATGTGGCGAATGTGGATGCTGACAACTTGGCTTCGGGTAATGCCGAAACGCTGATCAGTTCTGCCATTGCAGGATTGAACGCAGACGACATTGAGAGTTTCCAAATCTTGAAAGACGGTAGCGCAACCTCCATCTATGGTGCGCGCGCCATGTCGGGTGTGATTGTGGTGACCACCAAGAAGGGTAAGCAAGGACAGTCGCATGTCAACTACACGGGCGAATTTACCACACGCTTGATTCCCTCTTACAGCAATTTCGACATCCTCAATTCTCAACACCAAATGAGCATCTATCGCGAATTGCACGACCGCGGTTGGCTCAATTTCTCCGAAGTGCTCAATGGTAGCGACTACGGAGTGTATGGTCACATGTATGAATTGATCAATACGTTCAATCCTCGCACAGGTCAGTTTGCCCTCGCCAACACAGAGGAGGCGCGCAACACCTATTTGCGCCAAGCAGAATTTCGCAACACCAACTGGTTTAAGCACTTGTTCTCTAATGCTATCATGCAAAATCACTCTGTGAGTTTGAGTGGCGGTACAGAGAAGTCGAACTACTATGCTTCAATGAGTGCGATGTTGGATCCAGGTTGGTACAAACAAAGTGAGGTGAACCGCTACACCGCGAACTTCAACGTGACCCAACATTTGCTCGAGAATTTGTCGTTCAATGTGATTGGTGGTGCTTCTTACCGCAAACAACGCGCGCCTGGTACGCTGGGACAAGACGTGGACGTGGTGGATGGCGAGGTGAAACGCGACTTCGACATCAACCCCTATTCTTATGCTTTGAACACTTCGCGTGTGCTCGATCCACACACTTACTATGTGGCGAACTATGCACCATTCAACATTTTCAATGAATTGGACAACAACTTCATCAACTTGAATGTGCTCGACGCGAAGTTCCAATTTGAATTGAAATATAAGCCTATCGCAGGTTTGGAATTGGCAGCTCTCGGTGCTTTTAAGTATGCTGCAACGTCGCAAGAACACAACGTGACGGAAAACTCTAACCAAGCGATGACCTATCGCGCGATGTCTAATGCAATCATTCGCAACAGCAACCGCTATCTCTATCGCGATCCTGAACATCCCTATGATTTGCCCATGTCGGTGTTGCCCATCGGTGGTATTTATCACAAGAATGAAAACCGCATGAGCAACTATGATATGCGCGCTACGGCGACTTATACACACACTTTTGCACAAAAACACACCATCAACCTCTTTGGTGGTGCGGAAATGACCGACCTCTTGCGCACACGCACTGGTTTTGAGGGTTGGGGTATGCAATACAACTCTGGTGAAGTGCCTTTCTACATTTATCAATATCTGAAGAAAGGTATCGAGGACAGCAAAAACTACTATTCGCTGACCAACACCAACTGGCGCTCTGTGGCGTTCTACACCAACATGAGCTACTCTTATCGCGGTCGCTATGTGTTTAATGGCACTTACCGCTATGAGGGTTCTAACCAAATGGGACGCAACAGCAATGCGCGCTGGATGTCTACGTGGAACCTCTCGGGTGCGTGGAATTTGCACGAGGAAGATTTCTTCTATCGTCTGCGTCCCCTCTCTCGTTTCACCCTCCGCGGTTCTTATAGTTTGACAGGTACTCCTCCCGATCCTTCTTACAGCAGTTCGACCACGGTGTTCCGCGCAGGCAATCCTTTCCGCATCTATGGTGAGGACAGAGAGCCCGTGATTGGCATTTCGCAAGTGGGCAACGCCACTTTGACCTATGAGAAGAAGAACGAGTTTAACTTTGGTTTTGACGCTGGACTGTGGAAAAACCGCATCGGTGTGACGTTTGACGTGTACACGCGCAACAACTTCGACGAGATGGGCATCATGGTGACGCAAGGTCTTGGCGGCGAAGTGGAACGCGCAGCCAACGTGGCAGAGATGCGCTCTAATGGTATGGAATTGAGCATTTCATCGACGAACATCAAGACGAAGGACTTTTCTTGGAACACAAGTTTTGTCTATTCTTACTCAAACACAGAGATTACGAAACTTTTCAACAGCGGTAATGTGATTGCGCTGGTGAGCGGCACTGGTTTCCCCAAACGCGGCTACCCTGCACGCGCACTCTTCAGCATTCCTTTTGTGGGCATCAACGATGAAGGTGTACCCATGGTGATCAACGAAAAGGGCAAAGTAACGACCGACGACATCAACTTCCAAGAACGCGTGCACACAGACTTCTTGAAGTATGAAGGACCCACAGATCCTAAGTTCACAGGCTCGTTGGGCAATATTTTCTCTTACAAGAATTTCCACCTGAATGTGTTCCTCACTTATTCGTTTGGCAACGTGGTGCGCTTGGATCCTAAATTCCGCGCTCGCTACAACGATTTGGCGTCGATGACGCACACTTATCTCAACCGCTGGGTGAAGGCAGGCGATGAGAAAACAACGAACGTGCCGGGCTTCTTGAGCTACCGCCAATATGCTACGCACACCAACTTGCGCTATGCTTACAATGCCTACAACTATAGCACGGCGCGCATCGCAAAGGGTGATTTCGTGCGCCTCAAAGAGGTGTCGCTCACTTATGACCTCCCTGCTCAATTATTGAAGGGGAAGGCTGTGCGCAATGTTTCGTTGAAATTGCAAGCAACGAACCTCTTCTTGCTCTATGCAGACAAGAAACTCAATGGACAGGATCCTGAATTCCTCAATGCCGGTGGGGTGTCTTCACCACTTCCTAAGCAATTCACCCTCACGCTCAAAGTTGGTCTTTAATTTCTACTGCGTAGACAATAAACGATACTTCCATGAAGAAGATTAAACTCAGCATATTTCTCCTTGCAGCGGTTGGTTTGATGACAAGCTGCAATGACTTTCTCAATAAATATCCGGACAACCGCATGGAGTTGCACACGCCTTCTGACGTGAGCAAACTCGTGGCTTCGGCTTATCCCGATGCTTATCCGGCTTATTTGCTTGAGATGTATTCCGACAACACGGACGAACAGGTGCACAACACTTGGTCGTCGATGGATAGATTTCAAGAACAAGCCTACGGATGGGAGGACATCACTGAAACAGGGGTGCCCGATGTGCCTCAAAAACTCTGGAATGCAAGCTACACGGCAGTGGCAACGGCAAATGCTGCGCTGGAATTTATAGCGGCGCAACCCAACAAAGAGGCTTATGAAACGCAAAAGGGCGAGGCTAAATTGTGCCGCGCTTATGCGATGTTCCAACTGGCGAATGTGTTTTGCCGTGCCTATGATCCGAACACAGCAGACAAGGAACTGGGACTTCCCTACCCTTATGCGGTAGAGAATGATCCTCGTGCCACTTATCAACGTGGTTCGCTGGCGCAACTCTACAAAAACATTGAACAGGATTTGACGGAAGGGTTAGAATTGATTGACAATGCTCACTTTACGCAACCTAAATTCCACTTCACTCCGGCTGCTGCACACGCTTTTGCTGCGCGTTTCTACCTCTATGCGCGTCAATATGACAAGGCGGTGGCACACGCTGATGCGGTGTTGGGAAGCGATGCAACAACGATGCTGCGCGATTGGGAACAATGGCGCAAACTGGGTGCGAACGATCAGGTGCAACCTAACGACTACATCAAGAGTGACAAAAACACGAACTTGCTGCTCCTCACGGGCATGAGTATGTGGGGTTATATTTCGCGTCCGATTGGTTTGGGCAACAAATATGCTCACGGCAAACTCTTGTCTTCTACTGAAACGCTGGAATCGAAAGGTCCTTGGGGTGAAGGTGGCACTGCGCTGAACTATATGGTGACGAGCGGTAGCAATGTGTCGAAGGTGGGTTTGGGAAAGATTCCTTTGAAGCTCGACCAATATGACACGCAAGCGAAGACGGGTGTACCTTATGCGGAGTTCTCGGCTTTCAATGCTGATGAAACGTTGTTGGTGCGCGCTGAAGCAAAGGCACTCTTGGGACGCTATGATGAAGCTGTGGCTGACATCAACACCTTGCTCAAGGTGTTTGTGCGCAGTGAGGCGAAAGCTACGGAAGCAACACGCACTCTGACCCTAAACGGCATCAAGGAGTTCTACAACAAACTGCGCTACTACACGCCTCAACTTCCCACAGTGAAGAAACAATTTCACACGGATTTCACCATCGAAGCGACTACGCAAGAACCGCTCTTGCAGTGCATCTTGCATCTTCGCCGATTGGTGACGATGCACGAGGGACTTCGCATGCAGGACGTGAAACGCTATGGGTTGACCATCTATCGTCGTCGCGTGAGCGTGGAAAATCGCGTCATCGAAGTCACAGACAGTATGAAGGCGAACGACCCACGTCAGGCGATTCAATTACCACAAGATGTCATCACCGCTGGATTGCAGGCTAATCCACGCTGATTTGTTTCTCATTTCAATGATTCATTCTTATGAAATTATCCTATATATATAGTAGTCTTTTGGCGGTAGCTCTCATGGGCGGTGCTTACTCGCTGGCAGCTTGTTCCGATGACAGTCCGAAAGGGTCGTCTATCTTTGACACTTCGATGGTGAAGCGCAATAGTTTTGAGAAGTGGTTGTTGCAAAACTACACTAACCCTTACAACATTCGGTATTCCTACAGACTTCGCGACATTGACACGGAAACGAGCTACAACTTGAGTCCAGCAGATAGTGCGAAGGCTACGAAACTAGCCATCATTTTCAAATATCTTTGGTTGGATGCTTATGCGGAAGTGGCTGGTGCTGACTTTGTCAAAGCCAATGCACCACGCACCATCGTGGCGATCGGATCACCTGCTATCAACACGCAAGGACTGCAAACCGCAGCTACGGCAGAAGGTGGTTACACGGTGCGTATGTATCGCGTGAACGAATTGGACCAAACGACTTTGGAAAACCAAGATCTCCTCACGGAATACTATTTCCACACGATTCACCACGAGTTTACCCACATTCTCAACCAAAAGAAGCCTTACCCTGTGGCATACGACCAAATCAGCAAGGCGGACTATTTGGGTTCGGAGTGGATTCGCAAGAAAGATCCTGAGGCTTTGCGCGCGGGATTCATCAGTCCGTATTCTATGGAAAATGCAGGCGAAGACATTGCAGAATTGCAGTCTTACTACATCACCACGACTCCTCAAAAGTGGGAGGAGAAACTCACCAAAGCTGGCAAACCAGGTCGTGCCATCATTGAGCATAAACTGGAAATCCTGCGCAATTATCTCAAATCATCTTGGAACATTGACCTCGATCAGCTTCGTGATGCGGTGCTGCGTCGCTCTCACCAAGTGACTACTCTCGACTTAAACCATCTCAACTAATTGCCACATGCGAAAATATCTCTCCTCTCTGCTTTTGCTGTGTGCTACGCTCACGTGGCAATCGTGCTTACACGAAGACACGACTGTCTTCTCGACATCTGCCATTGATCGCATTGAAAATGCGGTTCAAACAACTCAAAAAACACTGGAATCTGCGCCTAACGGGTGGTTGCTGCGCTACTATGCCGGTGAAAACTACACGGGACCCGCTTATAGCATCTTGATGAAGTTTGCCAACGGTCACGCCACGGTGGCTAGCGACTACGACCCTGACAAGGTGACGACGGCGGCTTATTCCATAGCGAAAGACCAAGGCGTGGTGCTGTCGTTTGATAGTTACAACGAAAGCATTCACCAATTCTCTCGCGTGTGGGAAGGTAGCGGTGCACGCGGCATCGAAGGCGACTACGAGTTTCTGGTGCTTTCTACGTCTGCTGACACGATTCGTTTGCGCGGAAAGAAGTGGAAAAACAATATGGAATTGGTGCGCGTTCCCGAAAAGACGGAATGGAAGTCGTACCTCACCAGCATCTATAACCTCCAAGAACAACTCACCACACAATTCTTCGCGTTGCAGTTGGGCAAAGACACGTTGGCTGAAGCTACGCTCAATCCGCAACTGCGCCGTCTGTCGTTCACGCTCAACCAGCAGACCTATGATGCGCCTTTCACCTTTGCTCCTAATGGTATTAACCTCTTGCAACCCATCACCCTCGGTGGAAAGTCGTATGCTTCTTTCAACTGGGAGAAGAGCAAGAAGACTTTTGTGAACGAGGAACTGAGTCTTGGACTGATCATTCCCAAAAGTTACCGCAAACGTGAGGAATGGATTGGTGACTGGCGTCTCAACTGCACTGCTTTCAGTTTGAGTCAAGCGGTGAACACACGTCGCTTCCCTGTGGTTCTCCACATTCTGAAATTCAGCGAACGTCAGAAAGATTTGTTTGAAGCTACACTCACCTTTAATGGACAGATTTATGGTCCGCTCAATATGGTGTATGATCCTGCTTTGGGTACAATCAAACTGCCTGGTGGACAAATCCTCGCAGACAGATCGGGGAAATATCCTGGTGGTATCCTCCTCACTCCTGGTATCGTGAAGACAGGAACGCTCGTGCAAGAACCTGAAATCGGGGTTACCTTCAAATGGAATCCTGAGCAAAACAAGGCTGATGCGCAATATGACGAAACCACACTGGGCAAACTTGATTCGTTTATGGGTATTGGTATCAACTATCAACACGAACCTATGCTCGACGCTCAGAACAAACCTGTCGTTCCGATTCTTATTGCCAACATCCGCGACGTTTCGCCCGTCAAACGCTAAGAAGGTGTCGACGTGGCATTCATCACCATTCAATTCAATTTCGATATGAAACATATAACGCTTTTCTTCTCTTTCGTCGCACTGTTGGGATGTGCTGTGAGTTGTGGTTCTGACGAGAATCTCGAAGTTCCTGCTCCTGCTGTGGAAGTGCTCAAAGCGGAGACTTTCTTCCCTGTGTTGGGTGGAGAAAAACAAGTTGTTGTGGCGCAAACGCCTGCACAAGCCTACGCACTCAACGACTGGCTCAAAGTCACCAAAAGCGATAAGACGATAAAACTCAGTACGTCGTTCAACAACACGCCTCAATCGCGCAACACGCTCTTGGTGCTCAAGAACGATAAGGGCGACTCTACCAACATCAACGTGATGCAGGAGGGTGTGAACTTCGGTCTTCCCCAAGAAAAGGCTTACTATGGCGGCGACGAGAGTTACAAAACGACGATTCCCGTGACAGCGAATGTAGAGGTAAAATATTCTTCTACTGCCGACTGGCTCACAGTAGTGCACGAGGGCGATCAACTCAAAGTGCAAGCGGAGGTGAACAAAACTCGACGCGCGCGTGTGGCTTACGTGAAGGCGGAAGCACTGGGACTGCAAGACTCCATCGTCTTTGTGCAGGCTTCTATCAATGATGTAGCGGGAAAATATACACAACACGCTCTACGTTTGAAAGACAGTGTGATGGTAGAAACCACCAACGAGGTAGAAATTGTGCCTATCACTTCAGCAAAAGCGCACTTTATCATCGACAAAATCTATAAGTGGGAGATTGATTTCACGCCTGGTAAGGGTTTTGTCTTGTCGAATGGTAAAATTCTTCGCGAGGAGAAAGATCCCCAAAAGGGTACTCCTATCTACATAGAAACTGCGCTTGCCGTAGACAATTTCAACTACAAATCGCAAACTTACATTATGGGTACGCGCGACTTGCTCGACTTGCGCGTGGGTGCAAACGGTGAGTTGTACTTCCAACAACACGAAAAACTGGATGACACTCGCAACTGGGCTTCTTATCTCCTTGCGCGTTTCAGTACTAAAACTCCCGACCGTGGTTCTTTCCAAGGCATCTTGACGGAGTTCATCCAACCTCGATTGGTACGCAAGTAAAAGTCACACAGACTTCATATTTGGAGGTGTTGCAAAACTCGTTTTTGCAGCACCTCCTTTTGTTTTTACCCCCAATCGATCATTAGATGGATAGTACAGAATCTAAAGACCGATTGCGGTTTAGGGAAAGCCTTGTGAAAGGAAAAATATGTTGGGTTGGCATTTGCCGTGAAAGTAGATCACGCCAAATCGGTCATTAGATCGTTATCATACAGAATCTGATGAGCGATTGGGGATAATTAGGGGAACTCGCCTTTTGCCGAGCGTGCAGACTTGGAGGCAGCCCCCTATCAGTATATGGGAGGAAAAGTGCCCAAAGAGAGAAAAAATCGTAGAAAACTGCATTTTTCCCTTTACAGACAGCCCTTTCTGCAATATACAGATGGCAATAGAAAAGCATTTCGTATTATCACCCTCCGAGGACAATCACGCGCCTTCGGTTAAGGCGATTTTCTCGTACGCGCGTGACGCACGCGCGCATTCCCTGGCAATTCCGACTTTTTGCTTTCACAACCTTCACCATATCCTTCGTTTTTTGGGAAAAATGTAGGGCAAAAGGGCGTCTTTCGCAAGGGACGAAATAAGGCAAAATCTGCGTGACAATTCGTCTTTTGTTAAAATACGTCCGAAAAACTCTCGTTATCCACTGACAGACAAGATGTTACAAGAAAAACGGTGAAGGTTGTGAAAGCAAAAAGTGCAAAATCTCTGTAGTGCGCGTGCGCGCGCACGCGTGAGGAGGGGTCTTAAAACTCTTTTTAACAATGGAGATTTTCTCACATTGGAAGGATGGGAAGGAGTTGGATGACGATGCTATAATCTCTACGACACGTCCTAAAAAATCTCCCACGTTCTTGGAAATATCTCCAACGTTTTTGGAAAAATCTCCTACGTTTTTCGGAAAATCTCCAACGTTTTTGGGGAGGAAAGTACCCACTGTTTTTTACATTCTACTAGAGCTTGAGCAAGGGGGACGAATGTTCCCACATAAATTCTAGGGACAATCCTATTCCTATTGCCTGAGAAATGCGTAACTTTGTAGCAAATATACTTGACAATGAATAATAAGACTTTCAATAGAACTCTCGTCACTGCTGCCCTTCCCTATGCCAACGGCGGTGTACACATCGGTCACTTGGCTGGTGTTTACGTTCCTTCCGACATCTACGTGCGCTATCTCCGTTTGCGCAAGCAAGAAGTGCTCTTCGTCTGTGGCTCTGACGAACACGGGGTCCCCGTGACCATCCGTGCACGCAAAGAAGGTTGCACGGTGCAAGAAGTGGTAGACCGCTATCACCAACTCATCAAACAGTCGTTTGAAGATTTTGGTATCTCCTTCGACATCTATTCGCGCACCACGAGCGACACTCACAAGAAAGTGGCTTCCGACTTTTTCCGCACCCTCTACGACAAAGGGGAGTTTCTGGAACGCGAATCGGAACAATACTACGACGAAGAAGCCAAAACCTTCCTCGCCGACCGCTACATCACCGGTGAGTGTCCGCACTGCCACAACCCAAATGCCTATGGCGACCAATGCGAAAAGTGTGGTAAAGACCTCTCTCCCACCGAACTCATCAACCCCGAATCAAAGGTTTCTGGTTCTAAACCCGTTTTGCGCAAGACCAAGCACTGGTATCTCCCTCTCGACAAGCACCAAGAGTGGCTCGGACCTTGGATTGCTAGTCACCCCGAATGGCGTCCCAACGTGAGCGGACAATGCAAGAGTTGGCTCGACATGGGTTTGCAACCTCGTGCCGTGAGCCGCGACCTCGATTGGGGTATCCCTGTTCCTGTGGAAGGCGCAGAAGGAAAAGTGCTCTATGTGTGGTTTGATGCTCCCATCGGCTACATCTCCAACACCAAAGAACTCCTCCCCGACACTTGGGAAAAATGGTGGAAGTCAGAAGACACCCGACTTCTCCATTTCATTGGCAAGGACAACATCGTGTTCCACTGCATCGTCTTTCCAGCTATGCTCAAGGCGGAAGGCTCCTACATCCTTCCCGATAACGTGCCTTCCAACGAATTTCTCAACTTGGAAGACGACAAAATCTCCACTTCGCGCAACTGGGCAGTGTGGTTGCACGAATATCTCCAAGATTTCCCTGGCAAACAAGACGTGTTGCGCTATGTGCTCACGGCAAATGCACCTGAAACGAAGGACAACAATTTCACGTGGGCAGATTTCCAAGCGCGCAACAACAACGAACTCGTGGCTGTCTATGGCAACTTCGTGAATCGTGCCCTCCAACTCACGCAGAAGTACTACGAAGGCGAAGTACCAGCTTGTGGAGAACTCACAGAGAGCGACCGAGCCACCATCGAAGAATTCCGCGGTGTGAAGGCTGAAGTGGAGCGTTTGCTTGACACTTTCCGCTTCCGCGATGCCCAAAAGGAGGCGATGAACTTGGCGCGCATTGGCAACAAATATCTCGCTGATGCCGAACCTTGGAAGGTCATCAAAACGGATCCCGAACGCGTGAAGACAATTCTCTACGTGTCGTTGCAACTTGTGGCAAATCTCGCCATTGCTTTCGAGCCCTTCCTCCCCAATAGTTCAGCGAAACTCCGTGAGATGCTCGCTAATCCCGAACTCACGTGGGACCAACTCGGACAAACCGACTTGCTCGCTGCGGGCACTGTGCTCCCCAAGCCTGAATTGCTCTTTGAGAAAATCGAGGACGAAACCATTCAAGCGCAACTCGACAAACTGG
Source organism: Alloprevotella sp. (assembly GCA_015259235.1). Taxonomy (GTDB): domain Bacteria; phylum Bacteroidota; class Bacteroidia; order Bacteroidales; family Bacteroidaceae; genus Alloprevotella. Next base: position 13,224 of record JABZGM010000001.1, read on the forward strand.
CTGCCATCAAAAAGCAGAATGAGCAAGAGAACCATCGCGCCAACGACGTCAAACCCACGATTGCTTTTGAAGACTTTGAAAAGTTGGACATCCGCGTGGGCACGGTGACGGCTTGCGAACGTGTGCCCAAGATGAAGAAGCTCCTCCGTTTCGACATCGCAGACGGACTCGAAAATCGCGTCATCGTTTCTGGTATCGCACAACACTACGAACCCGAGGAATTAGTGGGAAAACAAGTGTGCTTCATTGCAAACTTAGCACCTCGCACCTTCAAAAATGGTCTCACCAGTGAAGGAATGATTCTCTCTGCCCTCAACGCTGATGGCACTCTGGCGGTGATTTGTCCGGAGAAAAACGTACTCCCAGGTTCAGAAGTAGGTTAATTTACACCGCTTCAACAACACCCACAAAGCACTGTTATACAAAGACTTAACCTACACATATAGTTTTTCTCTATATCTAGATAAATCTCATCTGTTTGTTGGCTAAATTATAGTCCGTACTTTTGCATTGTCAAAAAGCGAGATTCCCACTCATCAGGGATTCGCTTATCGACGATGGCCATTAGCCAACACAGACATAACGAACTATTTCTAAGGCATTAGCTCAGTTGTCCGAGATCGACACTCGACCACTGAGACTGCCTTTAAGAAACTCCGATTAAAACGAACAAAAACAAATACAATATGCAACCAATCATCAACGCACAAGCACCCGAATTCAAGGTAGAAGCCTACCACAATGGTGAGTTCAAGACCATCAGCAGCGCAGATCTCGCTGGCAAGTGGAACATTTTCTTCTTCTATCCCGCAGACTTCACTTTCGTTTGCCCCACAGAACTCGTTGACCTCGCTGAACAATACAGCAAGCTCCAAGAAATGGGCGTAGAAGTGTACTCAGTAAGCACTGACACTCACTTCACTCACAAGGCTTGGCACGACGCTTCTGACAGCATCAAGAAGATCAAGTATCCCATGCTTGCTGACCACACTGGCGTAATCTCTCGTGGCTTTGGTGTCCTCAACGAAGAAGATGGTTTGGCATACCGCGGTACGTTCTTGGTTTGCCCCGAAGGCTTCATCAAGATTGCTGAAATCCAAGACAACAGCATCGGTCGTAACGCAGAAGAACTCGTTCGCAAGGTAGAAGCTGCGCTCTACGTGGCTAGCCACGACGGTGAAGTTTGCCCTGCGAAGTGGAAGAAAGATGCTGAGACTCTCAAACCCAGCATCGACCTTGTAGGCAAGATCTAATATATAGAGATTCATACGTTAATAGGTTTTCATTGATGGGTGTGGCATTGTTCAGGGCTTGAACTTTTTGGATGCCACACCCTTTTTCTATTTTCACTTACACATTTATCTTATCCACCCAATATTATGATCGAACAAAATCTTATCCAGCAAGTAAAAGGTATTTACACTGCTTTGGAATCTCAATATGTTTTGCGTCTTGAAGCTGATCCTGCTCACGAGAGCTTTGCTGAATTCAAAGAATTTTTCAACGACTTTGCTTCTACCTCCGACCACATTGCCGTCGAAGTCGTAGAAACTCCCGGAACTCTCCGTATGGTGTTGGTGAAAGACGGCAAAGACACAGGTGTCATTTTCCGTTGCATCCCTGGTGGACACGAGTTCACCTCTCTCCTCCTCGCAGTGTACAACGCTGACGGCAAAGGAAAGGCCCTCCCCGACGAAGCCATTTCCCGCCGCATCAAAGCTCTCAAAGGTCCCATCCACCTCACGACCTATGTTTCACTCTCTTGCACCAACTGCCCAGACGTAGTGCAAGCCCTCAATGTCATGGCTTTGCTCCACGGCAACTTCACCCACGAAATTGTGGATGGCGCACTCTTCCAGGCTGAAGCTGACGCCCTCCACTTGCAAGGCGTGCCTGCTGTGATGCACGAAGGCAAATTGGTGCATGGCGGTCGTGGCGAAATGGCAGGTCTCTTGGACGAACTCGAAGAAAAGTTTGGCACAGAGACTGCTAATCTCGAAGCTATCCGTCGCAACTACGATGTAGTGGTGATCGGTGGCGGTCCTGCCGGTAGTGCTGCAGCCATCTATTCTGCGCGCAAGGGCTTGAATGTGGCGATTGTAGCAGAACGTATCGGCGGACAAGTGAAAGACACCGTAGGCATCGAAAACTTGATTTCTGTGCCACAAACTACAGGTGCAGAACTTGCCTCCAATCTCGGCAAGCATATCGGTGCTTATCCCATCGATGTGTTTGAAAACCGCAAAATCGAAAGCGCAGCACTCCACGGATGTCCCAAAGAAATCAGCGTGAAAGGTGGAGAAACCTTTGTGGCTGGTGCTGTCATCATCGCCACTGGTGCAAGTTGGCGCAAACTCGGTGTGGAAGGTGAAGCCGACTATCTCGGTCGCGGTGTGCACTTCTGCCCTCACTGCGATGGTCCTTTCTACAAAGGCAAGCGCGTTGCCGTCATTGGTGGTGGCAACTCTGGCATCGAAGCTGCTCTTGACTTGGCAGGCATTTGCAGCCACGTCACTGTGTTGGAATTTGCTGACAAACTCCTTGCTGACAATGTGCTTCAAGAAAAGGCTCGCGCCACTGAAAACATTGAGATTTTCACAATGTCGCAAACCACTGCTGTGCTTGGCGATGGTCAGAAAGTCACTGGTCTTCGCGTGAAAAACCGCAACACGGAACAAGAACGCGAGATTTCTCTCGATGGTATCTTCGTGCAAATTGGTCTTGCTCCCAACACACAAGCCTTTGCCGATCAACTAGAACTTTCTCCCCGTCGTGAAATCCAAGTGGATCGCACCTGCCGTACTTCAGTTTCTGGTGTATATGCTGCTGGCGACTGCACCGATGTTCCCTACAAACAAATCGTTGTGGCGATTGGCGAAGGTGCAAAGGCTTCTCTCTCCGCATTTGATGACCGCGTGCGTGGTGTGATTAGCTAAGCTGATTCCCACAAACTCAAAGCTGTGACAAGTATTATGTCACATCACCCCCAACAATAATAAACGCCATCTGGACTCTTCCGAATCCAGATGGCGTTTTTTTGTTTGTTTATTGCCACTCGCTATGGGCGAACAGCAGAAAAATGCTTAGGGAACGAGGACTTTCACGGTAGTACCGTTGGAGTAGCGCACCACATTCACGCCCTTAGTAGGAGCTGAAAGGCGGCGACCTTGGAGGTCAAAGCGTGCCACTTCCTTCACATCGTTAGAGAGCGTTACAGTCTTCACACCAGTCACGATGGCTGTTTCAGGCTTAATTTTACCTTCAAAGGCAGCTTTATAAGCCTCTAGAGCCTCAGCAGGAACGACAATTTTAGTGAGCTTAGGGCAATTATTGAACAACGCAGCAGGGACATTCGCAGGAACAGTGGTGCCAGTGAACACCACAGTGGTGAGTTTTGCACAGTTGTCGAACACCTTGTCCTCGAGACCACTCAAAGCAGATGGGAGAACAACTTCTTTAAGGTTTGTATTTGCAAACGCATATTGGCGAATGGTCTTCACCGTGTTGGGAATCACCACTTCGGTGAGTCCTGAATACTGGAAAGCATAACCAGAAATAACAGTGGTATTCTCAGGAAGAATCACTTTCTTGAGGGGCTCGCAGCGATAGAAGAGCCTCACACCGATTTCGTTGTCAGCACTGGGACCATAGTAACGTGAGTAGAAACCAACTTTTTCATTGAAATAGTTCTTACCAGACTCTTGTTTGATGAGTGCCTTTGAGAGATCGAGGGTAGAAGTCACGCCTTCAGATTCAGCACCAGAGAAGTCGCGGCCACACATCTCACGCACGAGCTTGAGGTCTTCGCCATTGATAGGACCTGCCACGGTGAGTGCTTTTGTGTTATAGCGATTCGCTTCAGGAATGAGCGAAGCGAGTTCGCCAGTCTTGGTGGTGGTCACTGACTTCTGAGCGAAGGTAGCAGCAGACACCAAAGCAACGGCTGCCAAAGCACAGCCACGAAAAAGAGTAGAGATTTGCATGTTGTTGATTGTTTTGTGATAAATAAAAGTTGGATTTCATCCTTCGTTTTCTCGCCATGGCATAACTCGAGCAAGCTCGGTTCTGCTCATTTGGCTTAACGAAAACGTTGATATATAGGAAATTCTCAAGTGGTTGTTGCGCTCATTAGCATCTATGAGGGAACAACCAGCGATGAAAACTCTAACGAGTTTCAAAAGGAAGGACGAGTTTGTGCCCTTTTCCACGGAGCACCACATAGCGTTGGCGCACTTCTTCCACAATGAGCGTGTGCTGACCTTCGGTGAGTCCGCTATTGCGAAACTCATCGGGATAGCGCATAGTGTAGTTGAGGGAAAGATGTTGTCCCACTTTGGGATTGACGATAGCAGGGGTCACTTGGAGCGAGCGCAGAGCACCATAAGGCTGCGCATTATTGTTGAGCCACACGCCTACACCTTTGCGATGCACCACTGAAAGGGTGTTCATTTGGCGGAAGATACTGCGAGAAGTCGTGCCGTAGATGCCAGGACGATTCACCTCTCCCTCACAGCGCACCACGACTTTCAACAATGTGGGCTTTCCCTCGGGAGGAACGATTTTCACCTGTGCCTCACCTTCATAGCGAGCATCCACCTCTAATATATTAGTTTTGGCATTCCATTTCGTAGTAATCGCTCCTTCGGGGTCTAAGACTTCGAGGTCAGCATATTTTCCACCACCGTTCACACTGATAAATCGGCTTTCATCACGTGGAAATAGCCTTACTTCTTGATGGCTCACACTCACTTCGCGATCCTCCACGTGGAGGGCGATGCGACGTGTTTCATCGCCCGAATGGATGGTGGCGACTGTCTTTCCTGTGAGTTGACCTGTGATGCGGAGGGTGTCTTCATTGATGGCGACTTTTGCCAAAGTACCGTCTGCCACATAGGCTGCATATTTGCCCGTACCGCCACTGAGCAACACGATGCGCGTGGCTTCGGGAGAAATGGTCAAAGTGTCGGAGTCTGTGGCACCCACACGGATGGGAGTTTGCGGCACTTCCTTGTCGTCACATGCCACAACAGACAGCAAGCAACAAAGCACTGCTCCGCACCAGAATGGAAGACGAAACCAGGAATGTCGAAGAGAGAAAAAGAGGTATTGCATTTGCAAAAGAATAATCTGAATTGATGAAAATAGGAGGCAAGGAAGTTTAGTCCACTTGCACCACATATTCTAGCGTCCACTCACGTTCGGGTGATTCTACCACAACGATGCGCAGCACGTGTTCGCCTGCTGAGGGGAAAACGAGGAAATCTCCATCAGGTAGCACGGCTTGGTCGTCAATCTCATAAGTGATTTTTGCTGCATTTTCTGCCAAATCGCGCCAATAGAGGGGCAGACGACGTGGACAAGTGCCGTTCTCGCGAATGGTGTAAAGCTGAGGAATGCGAGTGTCATCATTGACTCCACGGTCGAGTTGCTGGGTTTTCACCGCAAGTTGCGCAGTTTTCTCAGAAAGTTCCTCTCCCACTCGAGTAGCAATGGTGATAACATAGTTGGTGTTGGGCAGCAAATGCGTCAATAAGTATTGGTGTTCACTGGTAGTGGTCTTTACTTCACCATTTACACGCACTTCATATTGCGCTCCTGCCTGTGCCACGGGCAACCACGACAAGGCAATTTCTCTCTGCTGGGCTTTTACTTTGAGATCGGTGGGAGGCAACAAGTTGTTATTGGCAGTAGGCTCGGCTATCATCACAAGACTGATGTCGTCCATTTGGATAAACCCACCAGCTGTTTGGGCTTCACCGTCATACTCTAGGTAAAATCCCACACCCGCATGGTCTGCTTGGCGAGGTGCCTCAAACACGAGTTCTCTCTTCTGCCAAGTTTCAGAGATATTCGTAGCAAGATCGGCAGCCGCCTTACGCTCATCTTTCTTCAATTTTGCGCCACCACGCAACCAATCTATAGTGGTAATCACATTGTTTTTCATCTTTTGCCCCTTATACCAGTAGGTCAAACGATAGGTGGCTCCTCCTTTTACACGAAGATGGTAGGGATAGAACTCTGCATCGCGCGTATAAAAAGACCCGCCGTTGGGATAAAACGTCATAGCATACTCACCGCTATGCGCATCTTTCGTGCGTTTGGGGAAAAGTGAAGCATTGATGTACCAGAACTGTGGTTTGAGATAAGGGTCAAAATCTGCAGGAGGATTTTCTTCTTCCGAACCATCATCGGGATTTTCATTATCATTTTCAGATACTTCCGCAGTAGTCGCAGCACGTGTGGAAGCCACATCAATAGGGGCTGTTCTGTAGGATTCAAAACCGCCATTGGGCAGAATGTTTTGTCCCAACTGTGCAAAGGTTTGTAGGGAAAATCCGCAAAGAATCAGTACAAAAAGAGAATATAATCGTTGCGTCATATCAGAAAAGACGTGAGATTTTATAAATGTATATATGGGCAAGAGAGGAAATATGTGAGCGAAAACTGCAGGCAGTAGCCTGCCCCCTGCCGTATTGACGGAGAATGGCGAAGCACTTATTTCAAACCGTATCGCTCCTTAATCTGTTTTGCCACTTGAAAGAGCACACCTTCTTGTGCTGTTGTGCCAAGCAGTCGTTCGCGCTCCCACATCCCTCCCTCGGCAGTGAGAGTGGCAATGAGGGCATTCACCTCATCATAGGTGAAATAGGGCTTTCCCTCGGCATTACGGGTGAACTGCAAAGCATAGATGGCGCCAAGTGCTTGTCCCAAGAAAGGCAGAGCGTGGGCAGGTTCTTCGTTGAGATTGCTCAAAGTGCGCGTGCCCGTGAGCAAATGTAGAGCATTGGCAGCTGCCACCTTGGAAAGTTCAGACCGCACGATGCGCATTTGCTCCAGAGCATCGGTATATCGATATTCTGTCAAGGCTTGACGACCTAGGGCAAAGGCACGATACAGGGTGATGCGACTCTTCTTTAGGGCTGAAATCTCGGAGTTTTCCACCAAGGGCAACCAATACTGATAGTATCCCCAAGCTAAATCCCAATGGTGCTCGAGCGCAGTGTAGTTGCGTCCTGGGAGGAGTTTGCCATTTTCGTGATCATTGCGAAGTTGTTCATTGAGCAGCACCGCCTCATCCAAGTGCACATTGAGGATTTGGTCGAGAAAAGCCGCACCACGCACGAGTTCTTGAAACATTTCTGCCACTACGACACCACGGTCATCGGCAAAGCATAGATTGACATCACCAATATGATAACCAACAAAGCCACCTTTACCCTTTTCTGCACGTTGATTGCGCGTGGTGCTCGGACTTGTTGTGCCGAGTCCACTGAGTTTTCCTGTGGTTGTGAAGATTTGCTCCACATCACTCAAGACTTTCGCGCTGTCTGCTGCATGAAGTGCCGAACGACAAAGGATATTTCTAGGCGACCATCCAAATTCTCCTTCGTTAAAATAGCCCTTCATACGCGTCATGTTGGCAGGGTACATGAGATTGGCTTCCACCAAAAAACTCGAATAAACGTAGTCCAATGGCTGTTTGACCAACTGGCACTCGAGAATATCCACGCTACTTGTCCCATTTCGCTTAAAACTATAAGTGGGATCGGGCACAGGCGGATAGATATAGGACGTCTCCACCACTTCGTCGGAAGTCGTATCACAACTTTGCAGCGAAAAGACGCCAAGAAGTAGAAAAGGAAGAAGAGAATAGACGTTAGACATTAGAGATTAGACGTTAGAGGGTCGCGGACCCGTTTTTGCTCGCCACAGAGTGGCTCGGGCGTTTTAGACGTTAGAGAGTAGACAGTGGGGTTTAAGGCAAAATGATGTAGCCGCAGAAGGGATGTTTTATTTTTGCTATACCCTCATCGTTCTGATGTTCCTGCACCTCCAAAGGACGCACGATGGTGAAGCCATCTTCAGAAACGGCAGAGATACTGGCTTTAATGGAAGATCCGAAAGGACCGACACCATTGACCAAGAGATACATAGGATGTCCGGATTTTGCTTCAAAAGTCACGCGGTGTTCACGACCATTGGTCAGATGCGTTTCAGCCGTAGTGTCACGTACTGAGGTGGCAATGGTGTGCAACTGCTGGTCAGCCCCAACATAGCGCACCACATAGCGACTGTCTACTGCATCTTTTGCCACTAGCGTGCCGCCGAAAGTAGTTTCTTTATAGCTACAAGTCAAGGTGACGCGATAAGTGCGCACATCTTCCTCAATCTTTACGCCAGGATAGACAAAAGCACTGATGGGCGCATCGGGATCACCCAAACGAAGATTTTGGTCTTCATAAGAAATCCGTGGTCGCTCAGCTCCCTTGAAAGGAAAGAGTCGATCGTAGTCTTCCAGAGGCGCATCAACCTCAGATTTCTGACAACTTCCGAGGAATAGCGCGCTAAGGAGCAACAGGGGATATAGGATGTTAGACATTAGAGACTAGACGTTAGAGGGTCGCAGACCCTTTTTTGCTCGCCACGACTAGCGTGGCTCGATGTTAGAATATAGAGATGGGCACAGACCCTTTTTTGCTCGCCACGACAAGCGTGGCTTGATAATAGAATCTAGATTCTAGATGCAAGACGAGAGGAAGTGAACGCAACCTCGCACTATTTCGCATCCCAAATCTCGGCTTTCAGTCCGGTGATTCTGCCTTCAGGGTGCAAATGACGGCTCACATAGCGTGTGGTTCGAAGCAGTGTGTCATACACTTCCACAAGTTCTGCTTCAAACTTGTTGCCATTGCGCACAAAATCATAGAATTGTATCTTCTTGTCATAGCGCAAACCTGCGCGGAAAGTCAAGCCTTGCTCCGTGCCTACGTAGCCTGAGCCCAAACCTGTGATGGATTTTGGAGGATAGTCAGGGATGGGATTGCGCTGTTTGACAAAGACAAAGAGATAAAATCGCTTATCTTTGATTTCGCGCAACAGAGATGCGTTGGTTTCCACTGGACGCTTCACGAAGTAATCACTCTGAAAATAGATGCGTCCTCCTTGATGAATGCGCAACTGAGGGTTGAGCATCCCTTCAAACCATTGACGATTCTCCACCGACTTCTGCACCACCTCTGCCATTCCCTCTGGAGATTTGAGCGGAACCATGCGAATGTATTCGCGCGCTGGGCGCAAATGCTGTGCTGTGCGAAACATCAGTGCACCATCAGGGTCGGTGCCCATGAAGAGCCAGTCGGAACTTCCTTCAAAACGCTCATTGACCAGTTGGTGCAAATAGGAATAAGTCACAAAACTCAACTGGGTAAAACTATTTCTGTTGATAGAAAATTCACTCACCTCGGGAGTTTTGGCGGTGTTGTCGGAATAGTCGGCACGCATCTCCACCTTATTGTCTGCCGTAAAGCGCATGGTGAAACAATGCCCGCCATATCCGTAGCTTCCGCGTAGGAGCGACTGAGGAATATCTTGGTCGGGCTGGGTGTAGAGCAAAGAGTCGGTGCGTGAGAAATAGAGGACTCTCCACCCATAAGGCGCACTGACGAGCCGTTGTTTCAGAGCATCTACGGCATCTTGCGCACGTGTTGTGGGCGAAGTCTTAAAAACAGAATCATCACTATTGCAAGCGGCAAGTGTGCCGAGGCAAAGCAATAGTAGAAAGAGATACTTACGCATTATATAATATAGGAGTTGCTGAGAAAAAATCCACTATCCACGATAGCTGCGGAGCTTGCGTGCGGTGGTGATTTGCCAACGGCGGAAGTCTACGCGCCACACTTTCTGCAAATAGTCCGTCACAAAGGCTTGTTTGCGGCTCAACTGCTGAGCTGCTACTTTAGCTTCTTCCGTGTAACGTGCCTGCACTTCAGGATCGGCATCCGTGTCGGGCGTAGCGGCTTCGGTCAAAGCCTGTTGCACCTGCAAGGGAGTGGCACAAACCGTGGCACTGATCATTTCTGCCATGTCTTCTTCTGCTGAGACCATACCATGAATCGTGAGAAAACCGCGCTTGTTCGCCCATCCGTCAATGCCAAACTGTTGATCGATGGTGCGACCAGCTTGCCAAGGAGCCACCAACGAAGCCGTGCTTCCCGTGTAGCGATCGCCAGAGATGGCGGAGAACGCCACTCGGTCATAAGGAAGTTGTGCCAGGAGACGGCGAGAGAGTTGATGAAATCCCATGCGTGCCAACAAATAAACCTTATTGGGGTCGTCTGGGGAAAAGGCATTGCAATGGGTGAGCATCATCGTGGTGGGAGCTTGTGGCAAAGACAACCGCACCATACCATGAGCATCGGCATAGGCTCCTCCATAAAGCACCAAGCGCAATGGCGCGCGACCGAGAAGAAAGTTAGAACGATCTTGTTCGGCAAAGGCGAAGCTCTCTAAACACAAGGTGCGGAAGGCGCGCAACACAGGTTTCACCTGCTCAGCTCGTGGAGGATAAAGATAGTCGGTTGCTGCACCGCCATGATTTTCTTGGCGATAAACCACCTCTATGCCATAAGGCACAGTGATGCTGTCGCGAATCCAGCGATCAATTTCCGTTGCTTGCACAGCACTTTGACGCGTAGCCACCACACTTGTGGAAGAAAGTTCATCTTCTCCACAACTGCTAAGCAGAGAGATGCTCAACACAAGAAGAGCAAGAGCGCAAAGTTTATGGCGCAAAACAGAACAATTTGAAAAAAACATAGACATCGTCATCATTGGAATACTTCATTGCGTTCGCGCGGATTGGGAGCGAGTCCGCGTTCTTGCGCTTGAATGGGGATTTGCAACATCTTGCGAGGATCTTCCTTCTCAAGAGGGTGATAATAACTACTCTTGTCGCTGCGTTTGAGCGCGAGATGGAAGCGGCGAATATCCAACCATCGCAAGCCTTCTTGGAAAAACTCTTGGCGACGCAATCCAAGAATTGTGCGCACCATAGCCAGTTGTTTGAGCGTAAGTCCATAACTTGGACGAATCTCATTGTAATGTTTCCTACTTGTGTTGGTGAAAACTGCGCGTTCTACGGAGGGCATAAATCCAAACTTCCCTTGCCAATAGTCCATCATGTCGTCAATCGCAGCAGAATAACGCTGCATCATCGCCAAAGCCTCCATGCGATTGAGCAACACCTCGTCAGTGGTGAGCAACACATTGGTGACATAGATGCCGCGCGGTTTGCTACCGGTACTTTCCACACTGGAGAGTTCGTCGAATTTGGCTTGATACACCCCATCCTTCACGGGAGAGGGTGAGGAAGAAAAGAGATAAGTGCTCACCATGTCCATGCGTGCATAGTCGCCCCCTCCTTCGATACCAGCACGCGCAAAGACTTCGTTCATCGTGGTGTAGGTGGCTCCGTAGCGGTCGGTGGGTTGTTGGCGTGCATATCTCGACTCAGTGGTGGTGAGCAACAGGTTAGCAGGCTCGTCTGTGGCTGAATAACTGCGATAAAGTCCTGGATGATTGAACTCCAGTGTCTCTGCATATCGTTGCCAACTGCGAAGATGGCTCTTGGCATCACCACCTAACACGTAATCTGCGTAGGCAATGACTTGTGCCCAGTCCCCTTTGTGGAGATAGAATCGCGAAGCAAAAGCATAAGCCGCTCGCTTGGTGAAATGAAATTTTGGATGTTTGTAGTAATGATCGTCGACAAGTGTGATGCCGCGCTGGAGATCCTTCTCAATCTTTTGGTACACCTCTGCCACTGTACCGCGTTGATAGTCCACGATGGCGTGCTTCTCTGGACGCTCCACATAAGGAATGCCAGGAGCATCGGAATTTTCACGATAGGGTTCTGCCCAGATATTGACCAACATGAAGTGGAGATAGGCGCGCAACAAGAAGGCTTCGCCATACAAGGCTTTTACGCGAGGAGTCTTGGGATAGTTTGCCAGCAACTCCAGTGCTTTGTTGGCTTGCGCTATACCTTTGTAGCACGATTTCCAGTAGTTGAGCGGAGTGTCAAGGTCGTCTTGCTGATCATCTTCCCAAAAATACATGGCTTCATTGAGACGTGTGTGCACGCCATTGGTGCGCAGCCCCACATTGTCCGTACGGGCTTCGAGGAATGCAAAATAACTGGCTTGAGGATAGGCAGCAGTGAGCAATTCTGCAATCTTTTCTTCGTTGTCAATGCGAACTTTGAGTTCACTATCTGGCTGTTCGCTCAAGAAGTCCCCGCAACTCACACCGGCAATGAGCCACAGCGCACAGAGCCAAAGAGAGCTTCGTCGGAAAACGTGGGAGAGTTTGGAAAAAATGTCGGACATTTTTGGAAAAACGTTGGAGTTTTTTGGAAAAACGTGGGAGATTTTCTGAGAAATCTCGGAGATTTTGTGTAGCCCCTTCGGAACCCCTTAAAATTCGAGCCTAGGGGGACTAGCTTCTCACGCAATAATCTGGCTTTAGAAACCTAGAGAGAGCGAGAGGGTCACTTGGCGCGGCGTGGGCAATGCCACACCACCAGAGCGATAATACTCAGGATCTTGACCGTGCAAACGAGGGTCGGCATAAATCAGCAAAGGATTGGTGACATTCAAACGTACGGTTGCTGAAGAGAAAGAGAGTTTCTTAGTCACGCTTTCTGAAAGACGATAAGCCAAAGCCACATTTTTCAGGCGAACGAAGGAACCGTCTGCCACCATCTCCTGCGAATAGTTGTAAGTGTTGTAAGCGCGCTCTATGTTTTCTCGTCCCACTTGTTCAATCAAGGCTTGCGAGGGAAGAACAGGCACATCAGTGCGCAGTTCATCACCAGGATTCAACCAACGATCACGATAGCGCGTGGAAAAGACGTTGAGATCGGCAAACGAAGGGTCGAAGGTGGGGTTCAAACGAATCTTATTGCCAGCCTGCATGGTGAAGAACACAGAGAGTTCCCACTGTTTCCACGAGAGAGTATTGGAAAGTCCACCAGTGATTTGCGGTTCGATGGGACCATGATAGCGCAGATAAGTCTTATTATATTGTGTGTCCGAGAAGTCTGCTCCTGCAATGTGGGAATATTCGCCCGAGTTGGTGGGATAACGTCCAAAATGGAACGTAGGCAATCCGTTGATGTCTAGTCCATCATAGTTGAAGGAGAAAAGCGAACCGCGAGGGAAGCCCACAATGTTGCCGCGTCCGCGTCCAGCCACCATGTCGAAAGCGGTGGGAGCATTGAGCAAACGAGTAACTTCTTGGTGCATGGCACTAAACGTGAGACTGGTGCTCCACTTGAAGTCGGAAGTTTTCACATTCACAGTGTGCAATCCTAGCTCCACACCCTGCGTGCGCATATCGCCAAAATTGGCATATTTGTAGTATTGTCCGCCTACACCAGACGTAGCCACGAGGTCGATGAGATCATAACTGTTGCGCGCATAGAAATCGAGCGTGGCACTGATGCGATTGTCCCAAAGACCGAGCTCAAGACCTGCGTTCCACTCCACCATCTTTTCCCAAGTGAGGTCGCGATTCTCCAAGTGGAGGATGTCGAGTTGGTTTTCTCTGTCTGCTAAATGCTGACGTGGGGTGAGCGCATTGCGATAAACAGCCGAAGCATTCACGGCGGCTTCGTTCATCTTTGCCGTGAGTCCGTAGCTCAAGCGCAGAGCAAGTTTCGAAATAGTGGGATAAGCGCGGAGGAATTCCTCACGATCCACATTCCATTTCGCACCGATATTCCAGGTAGGCAACCAAAGACTACCGTTGCGCTGTCCAGAAGTATTAGCACTCTCATAGTTGAGCACCCCATTCACCACATATTTTCCAGCAAAACCATAGGTGCCGTTGAGCGAAAAGGTGACACCGCGGTCAATTTGTTCGCGACGACCAAAATAGCTCTCGCCTTCGTCTGCCAGTTTTTGGAATATCAAGGGGGTGTGATACACTTGATTGCCACGATCATACTGGATGCCGTAGCCGCTGAAAGGCGTGGAAGTGCGCAGTGCATGACGCGCTTCGGCAAAAGCAAAGCCTTTCACGTCGTGCTGTCCGAAAGATTTTTCATAGTCCACAGCGATGCGCGCCAACCAACTGTGGAGTGCGGCTTCGTTTTGATTGAGCAAACCACCTTGAGGAACGCCCACTTGTGGCAACAATTCGGGATGATCTTTATCGCGCACCAAATAGATGTTCTCACGCGCCACCTCAGGCGTTTCGTTGGCACGCATAGCTGCCATGAGATTGCTCTGAGCATCCACGCGGTGTGAGGTGGAGGTGTGGGCTTGTCGCGCAGACACGAGAGCTTTCACCGACAAATCTTCGCGCAACTTGTAGTCGGCTTCCGCCTGCAATTTGAAGTCCACCACATCTATGTCCATCTTGTTGTTGGCATATTCGTGGAGGATGTTGAAGGGTGCCCAGTTGTTGCGATAGAACGACAGCGTTCCATCGGGATTATAGGGCGAAAGGGTGCGGCTCGTGCCGAGAGCGTAAGAAAAAGGATTGATGTCAAAATCGCGTTCAAACACCCCTTGCGCATGGTTCTTGCGTTGGGGCAAAGTGCCTGGCGCTGACTGTCCACGCAAACTACCTTGTGCGGTGAGCGTTGCAGTGAATTTGGGCGAAATGTAGAAGGTGTTTTTGAGATGAGCGGTAAGACGGTTCACCTTTTCGGGGAGTGTCCATCCGCCATCGTGGTAGAAACCCACAGAAACATAGGTGGCAGTGTTTTTTCCTCCGCCAGAGAGAGAGATGCTGTGCTGTGTGGTGGGAGCTAAAGTGAAGAGTTGGCGGAACCAATCGGTGTTAGCCATTTCTCCACGTTGGAGAAAGGCGGCACGCGCTTCGGGGGTGTTGGGTTGCAAGAAGCTCCCTTTCGCCAAATCGTAGGTGCCTACGGCATCATACCATTGACCAAAGATGCCGCTTCTGCGACCATAGCGAGAAGAATTGGCGTCGAAATAGCCTTTCTCTTCCATCTCTTGATAGAGCGCCATGGTTTCTTGCGAATTGAGTAAGTCGTATTGTCCGTAATTCGGACGCAAGCGCACACTGTTCTCCGTGCTATAGTTCACTTTGAGCGGAGTTTCGCGCTGCCCTTGCTTTGTGGTCACGACAATAACGCCATTCAAAGCGCGCGCTCCATAGACAGAGGTGGCAGAAGCGTCTTTGAGCACCTGAATGTCTTGGATGTCGGCTGGATTGAGTCCGGCTATCGCTGAACCAATGAGGGTGACGGCATCGCCCGATGCCAACTGATCGAGCGAGAGATGCACCAAATCTTCGTAGACGGCGCCATCGATGACCCACAAGGGCTGAACATTGCCCAAGATGGACGCACCACCGCGGATGTTGATGCGAGGGGCTGCGCCAAATGTGCCACTGATGGTTTGAAGATTCAGACCTGCCACGCGACCTTCGAGCATTTTGCTCACATCTGCCACGCCTTCTAGACGGATGTCTTGCATCTTCACGGCAGAAGCTGCGCCCGTGTAGATGCGATTGCGCACCTTCTGATAACCAGTCACCACCACTTCATCCAAACTTCTATTGTCGGCTTTGAGCACAATGTCGCGAGTTTGTTCGCCATTGAGCGTGATGCGCTGTGAGAGCATGCCCAAATGCGACACGAGCAACGTCACCCTTCCACCTGCTTTGCCCAAACGGATGTGGTAGCGTCCTTCTGCATCGGTGAGGGCGCGCAACTTCGTGCCCACCACTTGGACATGCGCACCTTGCAATGCCACACCATCGGCATCACGCACCATGCCCGAGAGGGTATGTTCCACTTGAGCCTGCGCAGAAAGGGCTGCGACGGACACAACAGTACTGAAAAGTAAGCGAGAAGAAAAGACGTTTGACATTAGTCGTTGAGAAGTGAGAAGTTGGAAGTGAAAAGTTGAGAGAGGGAGATAGGAACTAAGATGCGGAGGGCATGTCTTACGGGGCACAACCTCAAAGTATCACAAGATGTTTGCTCGAAGACCGACTGAGGATTAAAGTCTTACATCAACACCGAAATACACACCTAAGGGGTGTCCTGCGCGGAGTCCTGAGGGATGACGCGAGGCAAGATAGCGTGCATTGAGGAGATTGATGCCATTAAGACTGAGCATCACGCTTTTGCTTATCCGGTATTTTGCAGAAGCATCTACAATGTAGTGAGCAGGGATGCGCTCGCGCTGTGCTATTTTGCCTTGTCCGGGGATGGTGCGCATATCGCCGTTGTAACGAATGCCGAAGTTGAGTTCCCAACTTGGAAGTTGCACCCCGAAATTGGCGTTGGCAGCGTGGCGGAAGATATAAGGTATCTCATCGCCGGCATGCACAAAGCCCCAAGCTCCGCTGGAAAACTCATTGTCCATGCGGGTATGGGTATAGGTGTAGGAGAGTTGGAGCGGGAATTGTGCTTTTCCCCAGCGAGGTTGTGCTTGCGCCATAAATTCCAAACCACCCACGGTGGCTTTACCCACGTTGAACTGTTCCAATGTTCCTTGTCCACCAGCTGCCAAGAGGTCGCTACCGAGCATGTGGTCGTAGCGGTTGTAGAATCCGATGGCTTCTACCTTGCAGTGCTGCGTAGTCCAGCGCAGCCCACTCTCAAGGTTGGTGCTGTGTTCGGCTTCTTGCAGCCACACTGCTCCTGGAGGGGCAAAACCGCGGTGCGCTCCTCCGATGAGAGAGAGCGAGGGGAGGAGTTTGAGATTAAGACCAACGCCAGGCAACCACGCGTGCGCGCTGTTGGGTGTCTCTTGGCGCACCTTGCCGCTGCGACGAGGATCGACCTTTGTATAGTTCTTTTTCAACAAAGACACGGCTTCGTAGCGCGCACCTGCCGTGAGCGTCAAAGGTCCTCTCACCCATTTCAGCAACGAATAGCCCGACCAAGCGCGAGCTGTGGTGAGTGCATTCGACTGACTGCCGGGTAATCCGGCTAAGAAGAGCGACATGTGCTGATTGACCATGCTATAGCCATCGTCTTGTTGGAAGCGTGCTTCGTCATCTTCGTGGTAGCGGATGCCTATTTCTCCCGAAAGGACACCTTCCCACAAAGGCATTTTCCACTCTCCCTTGGTTTGAACACCACGCGAATGATACAAACGATGGTTGGCGCGTAGCATCATTGCTTCGCCATCATAAGACTTTGCACCTTGCACCAGCGCAAAGGCTTCGCTCAACATCTCAGGCTCTGCCAGAACATCTCCGATGCTATGTTTCTGCCCCGACCACACTCCCGTGCGCACATCGTTGAGTTTATACCAATTTCTGAAAAAGCGGTTGTAATAAAGTTGCGTGGTGACCTTCCAACGATAGCCCCCATCGAGCACATAAGTGGCAGACCACTGCTGGTGTCGCGTGGTGAGGTCGTCGCGTTGTGCCGCTGGATAGCGCAAATAAGGGGAGCGCGCAAAGTCAGCCTCAGAGAGTCCGAGATAAGTTTCGTCTGAATGCTCCTGCGCATAACCAAATTTGAAGGTGAAACGATGGTTCACGCCCTCTTCGTTTGCTGTTTGCAAGAGGAATTTCGCATTAAGGTCGTGACGACGGAAGCCCATTTCTTCGTGGCCTTGCGCGTGGCGAAAACCATTACTGCGATAGTGAAGATATTCCACCAGCCAACCGCCATATTTTCCGCCATTGCCCACAAGAGCGTAAGCCTTACCGGTGGCAAAGCTACCGAAAGAGGCATTGAGACGTGCGGTAAATTTCTTAGGGATGGGGGTAGACACTAAGTTGATGGCACCACCTGTGGTGAAAGGACCATACTGCACTTGGCTACTTCCCTTCAACACTTCGATGGCATACATGCGCGCCACGTTGGGGAAATAGTAAGCGGCAGGCGAAGCATAGGGAGCAGGCGCAATGGGGATGCCGTCTTCCATGAGCGAAATGCGCTCACTTCGCTCGGCTTTCGTACCACGCAAACTGATGTTGGGGCGCAAACCATAGCCGTCTTCTTCATAGACATTGACACCGGGCACACTTTTGAGTAAGCGGTTGATATCGGTGTAGCCCATGCGCTGAATTTCTTGCGGAGAAATATAGTAAGCCGACCCCGTGCGATTGCGGGCTTCAAATTTACTACCCAGCATTTGTCCAGCACTCACCACTACTTCCGATATTTTCTGCTCTCTCGCACTGGTGAGCGTTGAGTCTGAAGTAGCAGTCGTTGCGATGCGCGTGGTGTCACTGGGCTGGTTTGGCACAGGCACAAACGCAGCATGAGCAGCACTCGTCAAAGGTAGCGCGCTGCCCATCCATAGCCAAAAGGAAAACTTATGAGAAAAGGGTGTCATAGATGCGTGGCGGTTTATCCGCAATCAATGCGTACCAACCGTTCTTGCCATTGTTTTTTTTACGGAAATGCGGGGGAATGTTTTGCGTATGGATATATCGCAGAAGAACATTCTTATTATGCCATGCAAAAGTACGACTTTTTGCAGTTTTCCACAATCACTATATCTAGGTATTTTGGTGAGTAACAATATCCTTTCAGTTGTTAATCTGTCATCTCTACTAGCCATTTCCCATGACTTTCACACTAAATCCAAAAATCGCCCTACTATCTGCGGTAGTAGGGCGAATATGATTTCTCTGCTTACAGAGCATCGGGCGGAAAGCTCCTTTATTTTTTGGCGTAAGTATAGCGAAGGGTGTAGGTAGTAGGGGCTTTTTCACCAGCCGCTTGGAGTTGCAAGGTAGCACTCACCGTGGCATATTGCTTTGGCGCAAAGCCACACTCGAGCAAAAGGGAAGTTTTGGGACGCTCCGCGGTCAAAGTGCCCTGACGAGTCTCAGTAGCCTTGGTCATTGGTGCACATTCGGGAGCCACACCACACCAAGTGAAACGCGCAAAATCGGTGGTCGTCACCGTAGCAGTGTAGTTGAGCGGAAGTTTCGTGGCTTCGGCTTTGTGGTCTCCAGTAGCATTCAGCACAATGACAGGAGAAGGAGAAGAGAAATCAGGATGATCATCACCAGCTTTCACCTCTATTTCACCAGGTGCATAGTCAAAGACGCGCTCGGTCGCTGCAATGTCAATGGTACTGCCACTGGGATATACTTTGCCTTGATAGGAAAGAGCGAGTTGGGGTTGCGCCTTTTCGGGTTGAGGAACGGGCTTTTCTTCATTGTCACCACAAGCCACCAAGGCGAAAAGGCTCAAAAGAGCAATAAGGATTTTGTTCATAAGATGAGAGTAGGCACAGCCTTTTTTTTGCGTAGCCTCAGACGATGTGTCACGGAACTACGAAGTTAAACATGATATATCTTTGAATGTAGCTAGGTTATTCGGGGGTATCGGACAGTACTTTGATGGTTTGCACTTCCAACACGCGACCTGTGGGGCGATGCACCACGAAGCCTACGAGATGGAGTCGCTCGGGCTGCACCAGAAGCTGGGGGTATTTGGCTTGCAACCTGGGGGCATTCGCCAAAAGTCCATAAGCGGTGGGCAGAGTGACGGTGTGTTGCCACGAAGTCTGGGAGTTGGTATGATGTGCCACTGCTACCCCTTGTCGAGGAGTAAGGATTTGTCGCAACACATGGTGATGCACATAGTCGAGCGTGCGACGACCATTGGAGAGGTATTGCAAGGAGGGGATACCGTCTTCCACGAGAAAGAGGGAGAAAACGCAATCTTCTAGCAATGCACTCGCAACTACATCGGTAGTCAACCGACGAGTGGTGGCATCATAATGGGAAGTGAGTCTGATTTTAGCCTCGGAGGGTTGGGACAACTGTTGTGCCACACTCGCACTCCACGAGGGAGGAAGCGACAACGCGCCTCCATCGACACTGCCCATGGGCCATCCGGTCACGCCCGCCTGCTGAGGGAGCCATTCGCTATCAGAGTTTGCCAAGCCTAAAACGC
>JABZGM010000200.1 GCA_015259235.1 Alloprevotella sp.
AGGCTAGGAGAAGTAAGTCCTGCTGTGAGATTGACACCAATGCCAATGTTTTGCAAATAGTACCAGCCATTTTCCACCTTTTCTGTTGCACCCAATTGTTTGACGAGATTGGCGCGCACTTGTTCGGTGGTGATGTTCGTGACAGGAATGAGTTCCCAGTCAGAACCCTCGTCAGGGGTCGCTTTTCGGTTAGCGTGCCAACCCGCCATAGTGTGACTTGGGGTTTCGTTCAGACTGGTTTTGTCGTTAGCATCGCTGAAGCTGGGGTTTTCGTATTTTTCGGCTTTGTTGCTCCACGTAATCGTCACATAGTTCGTGTTGGCTTTGTCGCTTGTGTTTCCACCACTGTAGAAGATTTGCAGAGGGAGCATATTGCCCGACACCTTTTCGGGTTTGTTGGTGAGGTAGTTCAGATTGAGTGCACTGCTCACATAGTAGTGTCCTGGCATCATTTGTTTGACAATCCAAATCTGGCTGTAAATGTCGTTGCCGGAGCGTTTAGATGCACCTACGACGTCATTTGTTGAGCCATTGACACTGGCATAAAAGCCAGAGCGTCTGTTTTTGAACATAAACAGACCGCCTTTTTGCAGTAAAGCCTCAACGTTCGCCTTGCTAGCAAAGCTGACAGTTGGCACTGCCATGCCCGAAAGCAACAAGGCGGAAAGGAGCATTTTGGTAGAGTTGTTCATAAAGGGGAGGGCGATGTTGTTTCACACGAAAAACTTGTCATCAGATGGTGGGTAATGGAGTGTATTTGTCGGGTGAAAACGAGGGATTGATAGAATATATAAGGTAAATCTTACCAACAGAAGTTCTTGCTATCTGTATTCTGGCTTAGAAAAAACTTTCTAAGGGCAAAAATAAAAATAATCCTTGATTTAGCCAAGTAGACTTGCCATTTTTGATGGTAGAATTATGCAGATTTATTGTTTTTCATCTTTTTCATTGGAGTCATGCCAAAGAATAGCCATAAGAGAGTAAGCCGTAGACTTACCCCAATCGGTCGTTAGATACTGAACAGAAGATATTTGATTGTTGAGCAGATGGTTAGTTGTGAGTTCGAAGGCGTAGCTGTCAATGTCGAGAACTAACGAGCAGTAAGCTGCCAACCAGAAAAAGAAGGACGACAGACAACCATCTTTTCAATTCTTTTCATTAACGAGTAATGGCTTTTTAGGAGGGAATAAAAGTAAAGGCTGCATCAAAACAATCGTTTTGATGCAGCCTAGAGTCTTTTGGTCAGAGAAGATTACATTTGTTCTTCTAGTTCAGGTGCAATGAGCTTGTAGCCCTTGCCGTGGATGTTGATGATTTGCACATCGGGATCGCCAGTGAGGTGCTTACGGAGCTTCGTGATATACACGTCCATAGAGCGCGCGTTGAAGTAATTGTCATCGATCCAAATCTTCTTGAGAGCGTAGTCGCGCTGCAAGATTTCGTTCATGTGTGCGCAGAGCAAGCCGAGGAGTTCGCTTTCCTTGGTGGTCAGCTTTTTGGTTTCACCATTTTGGGTGAGGGTTTGCTTTTGGGCATCGAAGAAGAAAGAACCGATGGGGTATTGTGTGCGTTCGCGGTTGCGCTTTCCACGCACACGGCGCAAGATAGCTTCAATACGGAAGGTCAATTCTTCCATAGAGAAGGGCTTAGTGAGATAATCATCTGCACCAATCTTGAAGCCTTCAAACACATCTTCCTTGAGGGTCTTAGCGGTCAAGAACACGATGGGCACTTCTGAGTTGGTCATGCGGATTTCCTTCGCCAAGGTGAAGCCGTCTTTCTTGGGCATCATTACGTCGAAGACGCAAAGATTATATTTGCTACGCAAGAATTCGCGGTAGCCTTCTTCACCGTCGCTGCACAGCACGGTATCGTAGCCCTTGGCTTGAAGATATTCGCGGAGGAGCATACCGAGGTTTTCGTCGTCCTCACAAAGTAGGATTCTCATTTTTCCGTCCAGTGTCATAGTTGTATGGTTTTAATTTGGTGAATAAATGCGAGTGTGTCGTGACATAGTGGTCACGGAGTGGAACCTTGGTCCACTAGTCTTGTAGACGTTGAAATAGCGAGTGTAAGTTTTTGTGTTGAGAAGCGTGAAAGTTCGCTTGCTCTAGTGTGCCCCAAGCAGTCTAGGGGCTGAGGAGTGGGATGGAAATGGTGAAGGTGGTGCCTTTGCCATATTCGCTGTCCACGGTGATCGTTCCGTTGTGGGCTTTCACCACGCCTGCCACATAGGCGAGTCCGATGCCCACGCCGCGCACATTGTGCACATTGCCTGTGTGTACGCGATAGAAGCGATCGAAAATGCGTTTCAGATTTTCTTTCTTTATGCCCAAACCGTTATCCGAAATACTAATTTTGAGAGCCTTTGCTTCGTTGCGCGTGCTCACCACCAGATGGGGTGCCACGTCGGGGCGGCTGTATTTGAGGGCATTGTCGAGGAGATTGTTGATTAAGTTGGTGAAGTGCATGGAGTCCGCCAAAATGATAGGGTCTTCTGCTTCGAGTTGGGTCTCCAGTTTTCCGCCTGCCGCTTCCACCTTTAGTTGGAAGGTTGATGCCACTTCTGCCACCACGACATCGGCATCAAGTTCGTCAAACTTGAAATTGGCAGCTTGCGCGTTGTCAAACATGGAGAGTTGTAACACTTTTTCCACGAGCAGGCGCAAACGCTTCGTTTCATCAGAAATCACTTTATAGTTGCGTCGCAGCATCTCTTCGCTGAACTGCACGCTTTGGTCTGACAACATTTGCGACACCAGCGAGATAGAGGCGATGGGCGTCTTGAGTTCGTGGGTCATGTTGTTGATGAAATCCGTCTTCATCTGCGAGAGTCTCTTTTGTCGGAAGAAACTGTAGATGGTGAAGATGCAGATGCCCAAGACCAGAAAACTAAACACGATGGAAGGTAGTGCAAACTTGATGGAGCTTCTGATGTATTCATTGGCTCCTGGGAATCGTACCTTTAAGAATCCCATGTGTGCTGGTGATCCATGCTCAAAGATGGGTTCGCGATAGACTGCCTCATCGGATGAGTGGTGAAAGTCTGGGCAGCGTTCCACTTCTCTGCCATCGATGGTGAGCACCTCGAAGTGGTAGCCCACCTTGCGCAGGTCAATGCCGTTGTGTTGAAGTTCTGTTTTGAGGGCATTGTCCACATCCAATTGGCGGATGCGCTTTTCTAAGGGACGATCTTCGGGTAAATAGAGAGTGTTGTAGATGACCTCATTGAGTAACTCTTTTTGGTGCAGCAGTTTTTTTCTCATTTTCTCGCTCATCATTGAGGAGAGAGGGGCATTTTCCGACAATCTAATGGGAGTGGGATAGGAGGTGCCGTTGACGGTGACATCGCTGTCGGCATCTGCTTGCTTAAGAGCCTCTGCGGTCTCTGTTGCGGTCATCTGTTGGCGATGCATGGTCTCGTTGGAAAACAATTCCTTTTCGAGATTATTTTGCACCTCTTGGAGTTCCAATTTGCGAGCGGCTTGGTAGAGCGCACGTTTGACATTTTCGTCAAATTGCTTCTGGCGCGATTCCACCACCTCTTTCAGATAGTAGAACTGCGTGCCGATGAGTGCTGCGAGTGCAATACCCAAAGCGATGGCAATGCTCCAAATGGTACTCTTCTTCATACCTGCAAAATTAGTGAATTTTGAGTGAGTTACCCATTACCCTCCTTGTTTTTCTGTATCTTGATGCAGATTTTAACATAGATTTCTAGTTCTGATTGTTACTCTATACATTAAAGTATATATAATCATCTTTGATTTCAAAGTTTTGTTTTAATAACATTGGGCCTAAGATGACCTGTATATCCTGTCTTTTTGAACCCCTTAATAAAAATTCTAAGATAGTTTTAGGAATAACCTCCCTAATAGTACCTC
>JABZGM010000201.1 GCA_015259235.1 Alloprevotella sp.
TAAAAGAATTGAAATGGCACGTTTTTCTTAGGAATCATGATTGTATTGTGCTGTTTTGGCAGGTAGAGATTCCAATTTTCGAGTTTGGTTGACGGGGGTCTCTGTCGATGATGAGGAGGCAGTAAAATCGAAGGTGGAGAGGCAATAAGGCAAAGGAGGAGGACGAATGCCCGCGCGCGTGACGTGCGCGCCTTCCCTGGGAATTTTGCTTTCACAACCTTCACCGAAAGATGATTTTTTCAAGTGAAAGTCGTCCTCGAGAGTAGTTCTGCGCTGAGGACTTTTTTCCTCGAAAAAATGAAAGTTTATTCCCTTTCTTCACAAGCAAAGCTAAACACTGTTCCTAATATCCTTGTAATAAATTGTGAGATAGTTTGTTATGAGAGAATTTGTGAAGGTTGTGAAAGCAAAAAGAGTAAAATCGCTGTATGCGCGCGTATACACGCGCGCAAAAGAGTCCCCCATCGAGAGAAAAGGGGAGAGAAAATCAGGATGAGGGAGAAGGGCAAAATCGCGAGGGCAGTGGGAGATAAAAACGTGCGAGCAATCTCAAAAAACGTGGGAGATTTTCCAAAAAACGTAGGAGAAAATTTAGAAAAACTCCGACGTTTTCTCAGAAATCTCCGTAGTTTGGTGGTAATGCTCGCAGGGTGTGTGTGATGGGGCAGACAACGCATCGAAACAGAGCCTTCTTGCCCCATGGGACCACGCTATTCGGGGAAATTAGATTTTCGTTTTCGTTCGCGCCCCCAGTCGCGGATTCGATGTGCCCCTTCTTTGCCGAGTATGAGCAAAGCCGTATATTGTAGCGTCTTGGCAAGTCCGAAGAAAATGAACCAAAGCACCCCTTTGATCGTGAGAGAAAGGGGGAACAGCAAGGGGACGAAAGCCAAAAGATAGCTCACAGCACAACCGGCAAGCACCCACAGTCCAGTGCGAAAAGAGAGCTTAGCCAGCTGAGATTTGAGTTGTAAAAGGAATTGTCGAATCTTTGGGGGGCTTCGGCATAGAAATTGCAGAAAAAATAGTATAATAAGTCATGAGATTTCACACGCGATGCGGGGTGACTTCTCTTGCTGCAAAATTACACCTTTTCGGATGAACCACCAAATGGGGTGCGTCGCCGAGACAAGATTCCATTTCTTTTATGCCACAACAACATACCTCTTCAGGCACGCTCGAGCGCACCCGCCTGCGTCCCCCTCATTCCTATGTCGTCATTATGCACAACGACGATGAAACGACGATGGACTTCGTGGTGGATGTGCTTATGCAGATCTTTCGTTTGAACTATCAGCAGAGCATGAAGGTGATGCTGAAAGTGCACAAGGAAGGCCAGTGCACCGTGGCAAAATACCGCTCGCTCGATATGGCACAAACCAAGGTGCGCCGTGCAGTGCAAGCTGCCGAAGAAGCTGGTTTTCCCTTGAAGTTCAGCATCGAACCCGTGGTGGAGGAGTAAGTTTTTGCCACAATATTCAATAGCCGAACCCCTTATCCCTCTCGATATTTCCCACACAACTTATGCCTAGAAAGAAAAAAATAGTTCTTCCCCTCGAAACGGTGATAGCCTCCGCACACAATCTTGCGATGGCGCAGCACTTTGACCTCATCACACCTGAAATTTTCGTGTTTTGCCTCTTGGACAACTGGTGTCAACTGGATCAAGAGTTCTACTACGAAGATGTGATGAGCCTATTGCAATTTTACATCTCCGAAACCATGGAGCGATTGCCCGAACCCACGGACAAAGCGACCATAGAGCTTTCCTATCAACTAGGAGAGTGCTTGCTTCGTGCGCAAGAGGCACAAGAAAAATTGGGTACTAAAGAGATGACCGTGACGCAAGTGATGTGTGAAATCTTGTGCACCGACGAGTGCTGGGCAAACTTTCTCTTGCGAGAGCATCTCGAAGATTTGCATGATTTCTTAGCTAATCTCAATGCCCTTTGTGGAAACTATGCCTATAATGATGAAGAAATAGACCGCTATCAGCAGTTTGTGGAAGCGAGAGAAGAAATGCTTGGTTTCGCTGAAGAGTTGGGGAAACACCTCAGTGAGTTGACTGGAAATGCTGGTGAGGAGGGTGGAGCATCGGCTGAGGGTGCCAAGAAAAAAACGGAGGATTGGCGACAGTGGGTGACGTGTGTGAATGATCATCTGGAAGGACGCAATCCCCTCATCGGTCGCGAGGACGAATTGGAACGCACGATTCGTGTGCTCTGCCGTCGCGATAAGAACAATCCTCTCCACGTGGGCGACCCTGGAGTGGGTAAGACTGCGCTCATCTATGGA
This sequence comes from Alloprevotella sp., assembly GCA_015259235.1. Classification (GTDB taxonomy): domain Bacteria; phylum Bacteroidota; class Bacteroidia; order Bacteroidales; family Bacteroidaceae; genus Alloprevotella. Next base: position 2,296 of record JABZGM010000201.1, read on the forward strand.
CTGGCAGAACGAATCAAAGCGGGTGAAGTGCCCGAACGCTTGAAAGATGCTCAGATATTCTCCCTCGATGTGAGTACGCTCTTGGCAGGTACGCAGTATCGTGGCGATTTTGAGAAACGCTGGAAGTTGATCATGGAAGGCTTGCTCACCGTTCCCAACGCGATTGTGTATATCGACGAGATTCATAACATCGTTGGCGCTGGACGCACAAGCGATGGGGCGATGGATGCTGCCAATATGCTCAAACCTTTCTTGGAAGAAGGCCGCATCCGATTTGTGGGAGCCACCACTCACGAAGAGTTCAACCGCCACATTGCAGGACATGGGGCTTTGGTGCGCCGTTTCCAGACCATCGAAGTGCCCGAACCCTCGATAGACGAGGCGGTGCGCATCCTCGAAGGTTTGCAGTCGCGCTACGAATCTTTCCACAACGTCACGTTTGCGCCCGACGCGGTGCGCCATGCGGTGCATCGTGCCGCTCGATTCATCAACGATCGTCGACTTCCCGACAAAGCGATTGATCTCATCGACGAGGCTGCTGCTTATCGTGAGGTGCATCCCGCCGAGAATCAGGTGGTGAGCAAGGCACTCATTGACCAAGTGCTGGCTGGCATCTGCAAAGTGGAGAGCTTGCGCGATGTGGAAACGAGCGAAGTGGCAGATTTGCAGTCGCTCGAACCGGCTATGAAGCGTCAGATTTTCGGTCAAGATGAGGCGATAGCTGCGGTGACAGAGGCTGTGCTTTTGTCGCGCGCTGGACTCACGGACGAACGTAAACCCGTGGCATCGCTCTTGTTTGTGGGACCCACTGGTGTGGGAAAGACGGAAGTAGCAAAGGTGCTGGCAGAAGAAATGGGTGTAGAATTGTTGCGCTTCGACATGAGCGAATATGCAGAGAAACACACGGTGGCACGTCTTATCGGTGCCCCTGCAGGATATGTGGGTTATGAAGATGGTGGACTGCTGACGGATGCGGTGCGCCGAACGCCACACTGTGTGCTGCTCTTGGACGAAATCGAGAAAGCGCACCCCGACATTTTCAACCTTCTGTTGCAAGTGATGGACAATGCTTCGCTTACCGACACGAGAGGTCGTCAAGCCGATTTTCGTCATGCGGTGGTGGTGATGACTTCCAACGCTGGAGCGCAGCACGCACACCAAGCGTCAGTGGGATTTGGCGGTGGTGTTTCAGCTGGGCAGGCGATGTTGGCACAGGTGAAGCGGACTTTCAAACCCGAATTCCTCAATCGTCTTTCGGCTACGGTAGTGTTCAACGCGATGAGTACGGAGATGGCTCAGTTGATTCTCCGTAAGAAGGTGGATGCACTGCGTAGCAAACTCTTGGCTCGCCGTGTGGAGTTGGTGCTTTCGCCAGAAGCTGAGTCTCATCTGCTCAATCTCGGTTATACATCTGAATATGGTGCGCGCGAAATCGAACGTATCGTGGCGCGCGAACTCAAACCGCTGTTCACTCGCTCGCTGCTCTTTGGCGATTTGAAGCATGGTGGGGAGGCTAAGGTGGAGGTGGCAGCCGATAAATTGGTGCTTTCCACAACGCCTTTGCCT
>JABZGM010000202.1 GCA_015259235.1 Alloprevotella sp.
TTGGGGTCCACACCTTTCACCTTGTTAAGGTTGAGCCAAAGCTGAGGTTCGGTGATGAACACGAGGTTGCTCTTGCCATCTACGAAGCTGCGATCGCTCCAGAGGTCAGCAAAACCGCTAGTGGTGAGGAGGCCGCCAGCAAAGTTGTAGTACCAAGTTCCAGTGAGCTGCCAAGAAGCAGGATTGGTCTTCTTGTCCAAGTACTTGAACATAGGAGTAACAGTGAAGCCACCTTTATAGTCCTTGCGGGTCCAAGCATAGGTGATACCAGCGAGGTATGCATTGTTGAACGTGAACTTATTGCTCAAGCCACCATTGTACTCTACGTGAGCGAGGAAGGGAGAGTTGCCGAGCTTGAATTCGCGAGAGATTTCCCAGTAGGCCAAAGTAACGCCCTCAGTGCGATAGTTCATATCCACAAAGAAGAAAGTGTTACCCCATTGGTCAGGGTGGAACATTTCGACAGTGGTGGTGAGGTTGGGACGTTCAGCACCAGGAACGCGTTGATCTTGGTACAAATGACTACCGAAATCGTAGTGGAACTGGATGTTTTGCGCTTGAGCTGCTACGCCTGCGGTGAGGAGGAAAGCAGCGAGAAGGAAAAGTTTACGGAACATATTGAGTAAATAGGTTGTTGATTGCGAAGAAAGAGGGATTGTGGGACAACCCGAGGGAGGTTATTTGCCCTCGTTGTGTTCAGGTTCGGGAGTCTCTATACGGTCTTCTGCGCGTTCGGGAAGAACGAGGTTGAGAATCACGGCAATGACAGCGGAGAGACCGATGCCCGCGAGGGAGAAACTACCCCAAGACAGAGCTGCACCACCGATGCCTGTGGTCAAGGTGACAGAGATAATCACCACGTTGCGCGAAGAAGCCAAGTTGACCTTGCTGTGGAGCAAACTAGAAATGCCTGCACCTGCGATTGTGCCAAATAGCAACAGCATGATACCGCCGAGAATAGCTTGGTCGATGCTGCGAAGGAGGGCGCTCACTTTGCCAATGAGAGAGAACACAATACCGGTTACGGCTGCAATGCGGAACACCACTGGAGCTGTGATTTTTGTCAATGACATAGCTCCAGTCACTTCGGAATACGTGGTCACGGGAGGTCCACCCACAAGTGCTGCGAAGACACAAGCCAAACCGTCACCGAGCATGGTGCGATGCAAACCAGGATCTTTCACGAAGTTCTTACCCACCACGTTGTTCACCACATAGACGTCGCCAATGTGTTCGATCACGGGGGCAATGGCTACCGGAATCATGAAGAGGATGGGTTCCCAAGAGAAGGTGTCTGGGAGGTGGATTTGAGGAAGTGCAAACCAAGGGGCTTCTGCGATGGGCTTGAAGTCGATGCCATCGCTAAGTCCTACGCCTTGTAATAATAAATCAGCCACATATCCCACGATGATACCGAGGAAAATAGGGATGAGTTTCAGCATGCCCTTCGCATAGAGCGTCACCACAATCGCAGTGGCAAGGGCAACAAGTGCCAATAGCCAGTTGGTCTTTGCCATGTTCACTGCTGCAGGAGCGAGAGAAAGTCCGATGAGCATGATGATGGGACCGATGACCACAGGAGGAAATAGGCGAGAAATAAACTTCGTGCCGAAAGCGCGAATGAGTGCCGATATGGCAAAATAAACGAAGCCCACACCTAGAAGTCCGAAGAGTGCGCCTTGCAAACCGTAGATTTTTGTGGCGCTCACGATGGGAGCAATAAAGGCAAAGCTACTACCGAGGAAGATAGGAACTTTGCCTTTCGTGACAAGATGAAAAATGAGCGTACCAACGCCTGCCGAGAATAATGCTGTCGAAGGATCAAGACCCACGAGCAGAGGCACGAGTACGGTGGCACCGAAAGCGACAAAGAGAAATTGCATACCTGCAATCACTTTTCGCGTTGGGGTGAGAAGAGGAGTTGTGTTGGACATGTAACGTGTCTTTGTTAATGACGAATGAATCGTTATTGATTTTCGGCAGCAAAAGTACACCTTTTTGTTTATCTGCAAAAGATGCAAAATCGCTCTTTGCACAAAATTCCATCTATTTCTCGTCGTTTTGTTGCATTTATTCACACCTTGGAGATATGTAATTTGCGTTTTGATAACTGCACATGTCGATTTCCTTTGTTTTTTCACAATGAAGACCAAAAAAGTGCACGTACCTACATTTCTACTTCACGGAGAGATGGAGGGGGCATTTGCGGAGGTGGACAACTTCGTTCTGTGAAGCCCTGCTGCACCATGCTAAATGGCAGAGGGTAGGAGGGGACAGACAACAAAAAGTGCAATGCCCTCCGAAGAAGAGACGCATTGCACTTTACGCATATATATATAAGGTGTGGAAATCCTCCTAAACTTGATGTTTCTTTCTCCACCAGTTGATGACCAAAGCGACAGAAAGTCCCACAAATGACAGCAGGATGAGCGACATCTCAAGAATGTGGTGGAGCGGATCCACCCAAATTTCGTTGAGGAGATTCATGCGTCCCAAAATTTCTACAGGAGTCCATATCACAATCACCGTGGCAATGGCAAAACGGATGGCACGTCCCCACTGAGCGATGCGCACCAAACGGCGCAACATGAAGCAACCGCCCACCGCGCATCCGAGACCTATCGCCAAACTCACGGGATGGTGGTCGCCAAGAAAGACAGGGTCGTAGCAAAACATGAGCAAAAGGTAGCAACTCCACATGATAAGGTTGAATTCCATAAACGTCACGATAGAGACGTGGCGCGTCATAGGGCGGAAAACCATCTTCGTTTTGTTGCGACTAAAGAGATGTTTTTGAATCCAGTTGAGGAAGTCGCAGCCCGTTCGGATGCTAAATACATAGATGAGCATAAACATTGCCCAAAAACCAAAACTAGTGGGCATGATGAGGTATTCGGGACGCGTCAGCACCAATCGTTTGAGCTCCCCTTCGCGCAGATTGTGTACCAATTTTCCGTTGATGTGCATCACCGTAGTAGTTGTGCCGTCAAGATAAGTGGTTGTGGTGCTCACCACTCCGTGAGCCAATTCGGGATGAGTGCCAAATCGTTGGGCATAATAAAGGAATAGAAATTCCACCCAGCCTGTCCAGAAGAGCAAAGCTCCCACAAGTCCGAATATCGTTTGGCGAGTGTCGCCTTCCGCAAAGACACCGCGCACTGCCAATAGGAGCCCCACAAATCCCATGCCAAAGGCTGCGTAGTGAAGTGGGGTAGGGGGTAGAAAATGCTCCATCATGATCATCATACCATGACCGAGGGGCATGAGAAAAAGAACGAGAAGGAAGGAGAGAATACCTTTCATCTGAGCTTAAAGTTATACGTTAAAATAAATAAGGAGTTCCGTTGGCGTATCGATTTTCTCCCTTCTCGTCATGGGGCTTTACAAGGGAAGAGAGGAGGCGGCACAACATCTTGTGCCTGCATCTGCCTTAGGCAAAATCAACAGCTGCCACAAAAATACAACAAAATCTTTAGATTGTGCAGGTGTAACGTCTAGAATTGTTGCCCCCCCAATCGGTCATTAACGGTCTGATGACCGATTGGGAATGATTTGGCTTCGATTTCTATCCTCTTTTCTCCTCCGAAACGTGAAATAATCGGGGATATTTGCCTGCTTCGTCAAAAAATAGTATTTTTGCTGTGGAAGTGTATACTAGAATGTCGGAAGGCACTGTCGGACTGTGCTAGAAAGGAGCAGCGCACTTGCGCGGTGCGTGTTGCTTTTTCTTCGGTTTCGAGGCATCACTTCCTAAGCATTGAGTGCGCCACGAAGGAGCATCGAAATCCCTCTCCACGAGGGGCAGCAGAAAAACTCCAACGTTTTTGGAAAAATCTCCCACGTTTTTTGGAAAAACTCCAA
>JABZGM010000203.1 GCA_015259235.1 Alloprevotella sp.
GGGTTAGCAAAGACAGCACCCTTGCGGTAGCAAGCGATAGCAGCCGATGCGTTGCAGCCCATAGCGTTGGTAGAGAGGAAGTAAGTGTTACCATAACCACCTGTACCAATCACCACAGCGTGTGCAGCGTAGCGTTCGATTTCACCAGTCACGAGGTTGCGAGCGATGATACCACGAGCGCGACCATCGATGATCACGAGGTCGAGCATCTCATAGCGAGTATAGAGTTGCACAGTGCCAGCGTGCACTTGGCACATGAGTGAAGAGTAAGCACCGAGGAGGAGCTGCTGACCTGTCTGACCCTTAGCGTAGAAAGTACGGCTCACTTGCGCACCACCGAAAGAACGGTTAGCGAGCATACCGCCGTATTCGCGAGCGAAAGGCACACCTTGCGCCACGCATTGGTCGATGATCGCGTTGCTCACTTCAGCCAAACGATACACGTTAGCTTCGCGAGCACGATAGTCACCACCTTTCACAGTGTCGTAGAAAAGACGATAGACAGAGTCACCGTCATTTTGGTAGTTCTTTGCAGCGTTGATACCACCTTGTGCAGCGATGGAGTGTGCGCGACGGGGAGAGTCTTGGATGCAGAAGTTCTTCACTTTGAAGCCCATTTCACCGAGCGATGCAGCAGCACTTGCACCAGCAAGTCCAGTACCTACCACGATGACATCGAGCTTACGTTTATTCTTGGGGTTCACCAACTTTTGGTGAGCTTTATAGTTGGTCCACTTCTCGGCGACGGGGCCTTCGGGGATGCGAGAATTCAAAATAGCCATTTGAGAAATGCTTGAATTTTGAGATAAATGGGGAGAAAATGCTTACGGCAGATTAGCAACCGAAGTGCGTGGTGCCATTGAGAACTGCCGCAACGGCAAACTTCACAACGACTGCTGCAAACATAAGCATAATGATAGTAGAGTAAATGTAGCTGATGCACTTGATGCGAGGCAACCAAGTCTTGCCGCTAGCACCGAGAGTGTGCATAGCACTCCACATACCGTGAGTGAGGTGGAACCAGATGGAGAACAACCATACAAGATAAAGCACCGAATAAATAGGATTTGAGAAGGTGTACTCAATCCAGTGGTAGCCATCAGTTGCCAACCATTCGTTACCCACGTGTGCCAACTCCACGAACATCATCTTTGCCCAGAAGTTGTAAAGGTGAAGGGCGATGCCGAGAAGGACAACGATGCCGATAGCAAGCATGTTTTGAGAAGCCCATTCCACTTTTTCGGGACGGTCTACAACTGCGTAACGGCTATTGCCACGAGCACGACGGTTTTGTGCTGTCAAAATAAATGCATAGACGAAGTGGACGAGCATAAGTGTACCCAGTCCTGCGGTTGCTGCCACGGCATACCAGTTGGCACCGAGCATTTCGCAAATCATGTTGTAGCCCTCAGCAGAGAAGAGTGCTACCACATTCATGCATCCGTGGAAGGTGAGGAAGAGAATCAAGGCGAGTCCAGTGACCGACATGATCACCTTTCTTCCGATAGATGAAGTAGTTAACCACATAAGTTTTTGAAGAAATTAAATTGTTGATGAATTGTTATTGTTGCAAGCGGAATACGGCACAAAGCACCGCTAGCTGGAAACCATTTTTTCTTGAAATGGCAGCTTGAGGTCACTTTGTTCCGTTTATATTATTGATTTTTAGGTGATTATATCTTGTTGGTAGGCGTTTCCCTACCTCCCCATAAATAAGGAGACGACATATCTACTGCAAAATTAGCAGAAATATACCAATACACAAAAGGAAAATGCAAATTTGTGTGGTTCTGTCGTGCTAGATATAAGCAGAAAGACAGCACTTTACAGTCCTAATTGTGTGAGTAAGCGTTCGCCGCGTGCAGCTTCCGCTTCGCCCAAGTCCATAAATTTATAGAGCATGTTGAGAGCAGCTCGCTTCACGCCCACATCGCCATCGGGAGCAGAGAGTTCTGTGCCCACGTGGTCGAGAAGTTCGTCGGCATCGCGCTGTGTGGGACGAAGATTTGCCATAAACAAGCGTCCCAGGAGCAACCAGCCCACTAGGCGCTGCATCACAGCATCTGCGGCGATGAGGCGGAAAGCCATCGAAGAAGCATAAGGACGATATTGGAGCAGATGCAACACCAGCACCTGTGCTTCCTCAGCATAGCGTAGTTGTTCCATCCAGAGCATTGCAAGTTCTTCGTCAAAGTCCGATTGTGGCATTGTCATGATGGCGAGCAGTCGGAGTTCACGGATGTCTTCTTTCCACAGTGCAGCGGCGAGTTTGTAGGTGTGAGGAATTTCAGAGGCTATCTCTGCTAGTCGGGGTTGATCCACGCCAAAGTTCACGCGATAGTCCACTCCATTTTTGCGCATCGTTCCGCTGAGTATACCGTTCATGGCAGCACGAAGTCTGCGTTTGATTTCGCGTAGTTGGTCGTCGAGAGGTTGGTTCAGTTCAGTCATTCGTTTATATATTGTATAGTCGTTGTAGTTGAGTTTACTGCAAAAATACGAAATCTGCGCCAGCTAGCGCAGATTTCTTTGCATAATCCTCATTTTTGCAGGAGGTTGTCCCGCTTCTCAGTCACTTCAGAAGCGCAGTTCCCAGCGAATGGAAGGAATGATAGAGAGCAGGCTCAGTTGTTTCCATCGGTCTTCTTCGTGAAACACCAAATAGGGGTTCTTTCGGTTCAACACATTGTAGAGCGTGAAGGTGAGTTCGTGTTGCCAAGTGCGTCGTTTCCACAATACGGAGTACCCCACATCCAGTCGCAGGTAGTTCGCCACGCGATACTCATTGACTTTGCTCATCTGCGTGCGGTAGTTGGCATGGAAGCTATAGAGATGGTTGTGGGTGGAAGAGGAACTAGTCGTTTCCCAGAAGGGCAAATCTTCAGCGGAGTAGGTTGCCACAGGGATGGTCATGTTGTGTCCCGACGAGAAGTAAAGCCCCGTGTGAAAGCGCTGCTCACGTCGTTCACTCACTTGCAGCAGATATTGCGATTGCACGTTGAGGTTGTGTGTGCGGTCAAACTTGAAGGGGAAGCGCAGACCGCGATTGATTTCGGCAAACTGCCGTGTGGTGCGTGAGAGGGTGTATGCCATCGAACCCGTCCAGCGACCTTTGCGCTTTTCTAACCACAGTTCCAAACCATAAGATGCCCCTTTCCCAGTAGCCACATCTTCCTCCCACGACACATTGTGCACCGAGAAGAGATTGAGCAAACTCTTATAGGTGGTCATGTTCGAGAGGTGGCGGTAATATCCACCGAGGGTGGCATAGAACGTGTCGTTGCCCCAGAATCCCCCAGCGTAGTATTGGTGCGACACCTCTGCGGGGAGTTGTTGCGAAGCTGGCACCATCAAGTCGAGTGCCCAGCCCACCGGCAGTCCTTCCAGACTGTGCTGAAATTGTGAGAGGCGGTCGAACGTCACTTCCACACCGGCATTGCGCGTGAGGAAGGTAGAGCCTTGCAGTCTCACATCCAAGTGGTGCGATGGGTGCTTTGCAGCATCTGTATAGTACGTGTAGCGCAGCCCACCTTTGAGTTTGTAGCGATTGTCTTGATATTCCGCTTCGGTGAAGAGCGAAGACTGCGTGGTGTGATAGTCACTTTGTCTTACGACAGCATCATATAGGTTCAGATAGGTCTTCTGCATCGCAGGTTTGAAGGTGAGTGCACGCACATCCACACCTCCGTTTATCGCTATACTTTTCCAACGCGTGAACAACTGGCTGCGAATAGCCCTCTCGTGCTTCTCCGAGCCCAGTCCCATTCCGCCGCTCAAGCCTCTGATGGTAAACTCTCGCTGTTCTTGGATGCTGGTGAACTTGGAGGAGT
>JABZGM010000204.1 GCA_015259235.1 Alloprevotella sp.
TGATTGAACTGCAACATTGTCTATTAGCTATTGCAGAAAGAGTGATCTGTAAATCAAAACTGTAGTGAAAATCGTAGATTCAGTTGACGTCCTGTTAGGTAGTTGGGAACAGCATGTTGAGTATTGCTAATGTCGGTGATCCAATAATATGAGCTAGTATTGCGAATCCCCAATAGATTGAAACAATCAAGTCCAATCCAAGCGTTGCTTAGCCAACGACCTGCACCAACGATAGGGCGCTTGCCGTCTTTTAGTTGAACTTTAAATAGATGATAGGCGATACCAACATCAACTCGTTTATAAGAAGGAGCTCGGAAAACCTGTAAACTGCGATAAGAGTGTGGAGGGGCGAAGGGAAGTCCCCCAGCTAATGCGCCTCGCAAAGTAACAGCCCAGCGTGTACTCCCTGGAAAATAGTCGGTAAAAAAGAGAGAAAAGTTGTAGACTTGGTCAGTTGGTCGTGCTATCCACGAACCATTAACCTTTTCTTTGGTACGCATCAAGGAAAGTGTCATCCACGAGTCGGTACCAGGTACAAATTCTCCGAAGAGTTTAACGTCAACCCCTGCAGCAAATCCGTTGGTTGTTTTATCACCTTCATAAAGAATGCGTACATTGTCTATGGTATAGGGGATTAAGCGTGAGAAATGTTTGTAATATACTTCTGTTGTCAACTTGAAAGGTCGGTTCAATAGGCGAAAAGCATAGTCGCTACCAATAACAAAGTTGAACGATTTCTGGCTACGTGCTTGCGTGTTGAGATGAACTTCTGCTACGCCATCGTGCATAGATGTTTGGCGTAGCTCTTTGTAGAAAGGTGGTTGATAGTACCAGCCAGTGGCAAGGCGAAAGGTCCAATTATCGTAGTTAGAAGGAATGAAGCCAAGCGATAGACGTGGTGAAAGGAAAGATTCCTTGTTCCAGTTGCGGTGAGTAAATCTCAAACCATAAGTAAGATTGAATAGTCCGATTGCGGAATTGTGGCGATAAGTATCTTGGACATAGGCTTCTGTAGTATGCGCTGTTAGGCTGTTTTCAGAATGGAGTGCGTAGATAAGTTGTAAAGTTTCAGCAGAGTGTGGGAGGGAGTAACCAGATGAGTCACGCATCTCCCATTCTCGTGCACGCTCAGCTGCATATTCAGTGCGCCAATCTATGCCCGCAAGTAGTTGGTGACCATAAAATCGTGTTCCAAAACGAAGCCCGATTTTGAAAATTCTGGCATTCAGGAAATTGCGAGCATGCTCCATATAAGTACCAACGCCTAGCTGTGTGGCAGTTGTTGCTTCACTAAGCCAATACTGCCCTTGAATATCATAAGTTTCTCGTTCGTTAGTAGAAAAATTAGATACTTGCGTAGCTAAATAGGTGGATGGGTTAAAGTATCGTGTGAGTATCGCAGCTGTAAATAGTGATTGAAAGCTATCGTCTTCCTTTCCATCAAAGTAGACTTTGAAGGATTGAGCATCAAAGAGTGTGCCAAAACGAGTTTCACGATCTTGAGGAACGAAAGAGTATCTGTTGTCTGCAAAGTTACCAAGGACATCAAGTGACCATTGGGGAGAAGGGCGCCATGAGGTAAAAAGTTGGTAATCTAAGAAGTTGGGATTGTATTCTCCGTTTGTGTCTAGAGAGCCCAATAAGTAACTTGTCGTTTTATAGCGCACGCTACTCATTGCTGAGAACTTTCCCTTCTTATCTCCCCATCCAGCGTAAAGCCCAGCACCAAGAAGAGAAGCATTGACTGATGCTTCAAAGCGGTCAGGCCGTTTGTAGGTGATGTCTAACACCGAAGACATTTTATCACCATATTTGGCTTCGAACCCACCAGCGGAAAAACGGATACTTTCCACCATATCACTGTTGATGATGGAGAGTCCTTCTTGTTGTCCAGAGCGTACCAACTGAGGACGGTAGAGTTCTATGCCATTGAGATACACCACATTTTCGTCGAAAGAGCCACCGCGTACATTATATTGAGAAGAGAGTTCGCTATGAGTAGATACACCTGCTTGAGAAGTCACTAGTTCCTCCACAGCATTTCCTGTGGTGGAAGGTGCATTGCGCGTAGCATCTAGCGATATTTTTTGTGTAGGACTCGTTTGTTTCCCTTGTCCTTTTACCACCGCTTCGCCTATCATCACGGCATAATCGGGAAGAACGAAGTCAATGCGCACCGAATCCTTAGGCGAACGAAGGGTGCGTTTGCGCGTTTCATAGCCCACCATTGCGCACACCACCACAACAGAGTCAGAAGAAAGCGTGTGCAGAGTATATTCTCCTTTGAGATTGCTCACCGTGAGTGCAGCCGTTCCAGCCACGCGCACAGAAGCCAATTCAATGGGAGTGCCGTGGCTATCGCGAACGGAGCCAAAAATCTTAAGGCGTTGAGCAGAAGTGTTCAGCGCGCTCAAACAGATGCAAAGAAAGAAAAGGAGAAAACGAAGTCGCAACATATAATGAGTAACGAAGTGCGTGGCAATTTATTTTGCAGCAAAAGTTTGGTGTATGCCTTGTTCGCGATGTTCCAACACTACCTCAATACCAAATTTGTGGTGAATATGTTCCGCCAAATGCTGTGCAGAATAGACACTTCGATGTTGTCCGCCCGTGCAACCCAAAGAGAACATAAGATGGGTGAAGCCACGTTCCATATATCGGGCAATATGAGCATCGGCTAAGGCATAAACCGCATCTAAGAAGGGGATAATTTCGCCATCTTTTTCGAGAAAGTCAATAACGGGTTGGTCAATGCCTGTGAGTTGTTTGTAAGGTTCGTATCGTCCTGGATTGTGAATGCTTCGGCAGTCAAAGACGTAGCCACCACCGTTACCACTTTCGTCTGTTGGAATTCCTTTTTTATAGGAAAAACTAAAGACGCGTACGACTAATGATTGCTTGATATTGGGTGTTTCTGTTTGTTGCATAAGGAGTAAGTTCTATTGAAATTCTGGGAGAGATGCGAGTTGAAGTAGAGTGTTTGATAAAGTGGGATAATTATCTGCAAAACTTTGCTTTAATAAGAGCGATATTTGTCGTAATGCCAAGGGAATGGACTGAAGAAAATAGGGCTTTCGTTCATATAAACCACGAAGGCCGTAGGCACCCAGTACTTGAAGCATACGAAACATAACAAAGAGTTGGAGTTCCGTTTTGAATTGCGAGCGATCTACTTCAATTAGTGTGGACAACTCGTCAAGATAATCTTCTATCAATGTTTGACGAAGAGATGCTGGATATTGCGCAGATGCTTGCCAAAGAAAGGAGGCGACATCGTAGTGTAGCGGTCCACGACGGCCGCTTTGGAAATCAATTAACCAAGGTTGTCCATGACGCACCATAATGTTGCGCGCCTGGAAATCACGATAAAGGAAAGTAGACCCAAAGTAATCGCAGCGCAATAAATCGTTAGCCAATGTTTCAAAATCGTCTTCTAACGCTATTTCATCAAAAGGAAGTCCAGAGGGTTTGAGGAAACAGTATTTGAAATAATTCAAATCGAACATTATGGAGCGCAGATCGAAGGATTGGGGAGGAAGCAACCGATGTTGTTCCAACTCTGCGCCACCTTTTATTTGCACATTAGCCAAAAGACGAAGCGTGCTACGAAGAAGTGCGTATCCTTCTAGTGCAAGAGTATTGGAATCGCTTGATTTATACCCTTTTTCTTTCCATTCAGCTAAAAACTGGTGCAATGAAAGGTCGCCTAAATCAGCTTGAAGATAGCAGAGATGGTCTTCGCTCACGGCGTATATCTGCGGCACAGGTAATCCCTTTGAGAGAAA
>JABZGM010000205.1 GCA_015259235.1 Alloprevotella sp.
CTGAGCTATTTCCGCGTTTCACTGCCTTCTCAAGTGATTTTGCCTTGTCTAGAAGGTCTTGCAGTGGCGTTATCTCTCAAACGCAGTGCAAAGGTAAGTGCTTTTTCTCAAACTACCAAATGATGGAGCCTTTTTTTTCGGTTTTTCTACCAGAATCGTCCATTATCACTGTGTCATGATAGGTGTACTTTGCAGAATTTGGCTTGTGAGAGTGGATGTTTAGCTGATTAATCGAGGAATAGAAGATATATCGGGAAATACTTTATCCTCTGTTTTCTGTTTGTAAGAAGTTTTCTGCAGCGCTGAGGGTGTCGAGTTTTCCCACATCGAGGAGGTGTAGATTATGCACTATCTTCGCTTGAAAGTGGAAATGCTGGCACTCGTTGAGATAAAAATCCATGATGGGGAATGCTTCCGGGTAGCTAGCGAGGGATGTTGTCAATCGTGGAGAGACAATGTGAATACCTGAGAAGGCGAAGTGGCGGTAGTTGCTTGGAATGAGCGTAGGATAGGGTGAACGCACTTCTTGGGTGGCAATGTTTTCCCATCCCATTAAGCGGTTGCTATCGTCAAAAAGCAGATAACGCTGTGTTTTGCGCTCACTCCCCACTAAGAGGGCATCAGCTTGCGATTCTTGTGCTTCGTGATACAATGCGCTAAGATCTGCGTTGCTCAGGATGTCCACATTGTGAATGAGGATGGGGGCATCGGACGGGGAGAAAAGTGTGAGGGCTTGGCGCAGACCTCCACCCGTGTTGAGGAGGAAATTGCGCTCATCGGAGATGCGCACGGGGATGCCCCAATCATGTTGCGCCACATAGTCGATGATTTGTTCTGCGAAATGGTGTACATTTACCACGATTTCTGTGGCACCTGCGGTAACGAGTCGAGAGATGGTGTGGTGCAATAAGGGTTTTCCGCATACGGGAACCATGGCTTTAGGCATGGTGTCTGTGAGGGGACGAAGGCGAGTGCCAAGACCAGCTGCAAAAACGAGCGCGCGCATGAGAATAAAAAAGGGGGTTAGTATAAAGTGAATGAGATGCAGAAAGTAGATGCTATCGATGTGAATAACGAGATGAACTTAACTCCATTGAAAAACTAGCGCTTCCAGTTGTATCACCGTGGTGCTCAAATCTTATGCAACTATGATGGTTCACAAGGGGCACTAAACTACAGCGTAAAAGCGATAGAGCGCTCAGAAACCTTCTTATCCATATTTCCATCTTATGCAGTACGTCTTTGGGGCTTCACGATGAAGTTAATCTCTGACGTATGTTTTATAAAATCAAAGGGACACAATTACTTGCGTCCCTTTGGAAGAGATTAGTTGTTGAAGCGGCTGTAGATTACTGACAAATCTACGCCCTTAGTTTGTCCACCCGCTAGACGCACTCCATAGAGTCCGAAAGCATAGTTCAAGCGAGCCAAGGTTTTGACGGGCTTGCCTGTCAAAGGATCTGTTGTCGCGACGTACACAGGGGTAGCGGGAACGATAGCTACGCGATTCCAGTTGGGATTCTTTTGTTCCCAAGCAGCCCATTTAGCCTTGCGAGTAGACTCGGAATCTGTGGCTTGTACTCCTGCGCCTGCATCACGCTCATTGCGCATAATGGTGAGCAGTGGTGCGATGTTAGTGAAAGGATAACTATGGGTTGCTTTTTGTTTGCTGTTACCTTTACTGTCCAAAGCTGCAAAAAAAGAGATTCGTCCGTTGGGAAGCTGGTTTTCTTCAAAGAATTTCTCAAAATCTGCTACACGCATCATTATGAGATAGGGTGGCAGTTTTTGCAATTTCTGTGAGGTGCTCTCTTCAGCTATAGTACGTAGATAGAGGCGAGCGCTATTGATGGAGTCGTTGTAGTGTCCGTTTGCTACAATATCATCGATGGGGAGCACAGCTTCAGTGTGCAATGCTGTGGGCGATTTGATGTAGGTGAAATCCTTGCTATTGTCAAGCAAACTCGTGGGAATTTCATTCTCGATGCGAGATGTCTGAATCACTTCGTCGGTAGAGGTGAGCACCTGAATATCAGAAATGATGCTATCGGGACGATTCTTTAGGTCGGGACGGAAACGATAGAAGAAGTTGAGCGCCAAGTGGTCAGCTTGCACCATAGCTCCCAAACCGCCGGTGTGTTTGAGGTAGAAACCACCCAGCACGTGGTGCGCAAAGGCATAGCTGTCTTTGAAATACTCTGGATGCTGGTAATAAGCATTCAAGATACGCTGAGCAAACTTTTTGGAAAGGTGGATGTTGAAGTAGCGATAATTAGCTTTGTTTTCCACCTGCGCTTTAGGCTGAGTTTGGTCAAAGATGGAGTAAGAAGCCGTTTGTTGTTCTCCTCCTTGCTTCAGCCATTCCTCTGGGCTGAGGTTTGTGTAATATGTGCCGTTACTATTTGGGGTCTTTTCAGTGTCAATCTCTTGTGCGGTTACCTTCATGGTGGCAAGAGAATCTCCGAAGTAATTGACATGCCAAAACGTCATGGAGCACGAGTCTACCACGATGTTTCCATTCTCATCTGTCAACATCTTTTCGCGCGCAGGAAAAAGTGCAACTTCAGGAACGAAGAATTGTGACACGAATCCATTGGTGGTGCGTATATGAGTGACAGGATCAATGATGCTACCTAAATAACTATTATTGGTGCGTGCTGCGATAGCTCCCGTTTTTACGGTCTTCGTGAGAACTTTTACCGTCTGTTGTTCGGTGATCACCTTGTCCGCTTCGGGCATGATGTCAGCACCCAAATTAGAGGTGTCTTCATTACAAGCAGTGGTGAGGGCTGCTGCGCCAAGGAGTAAGGCGCAAAGAGAGAGATAAGCCTTCATAAACTATTGAGTGGTGTGGGAGTTTCAGAATCAGGAGAACTAGAATTTGTGCATACTATTTAGATGCACAACCATTTGTTGCACCTTTTCTATAACGGCAGGATGTGCAGGTTATTGTTCGCCTTCACCAAACACTTGTTGGTAAAAGGCTTCATATTCCTCTAACGAAGGAGTGCTACCGTTCGTTGCGAGCACGGGGATACCGCTCTTTTCAGCGTGTTCTGCGAGTACACCCACTTTTCCTTCTTGGATAAAACCATCACAAAAATGAACTGCAAGTTGTTCAAGCGCGTGTGGTTTAGTAAAATCGATGCCAGTTTGTGCAATCAGTTCTGGGGTTGCTTCGCGCAAATTCACACACTCTGCAAAGTTGGTGGTTGGTGCAAGTGTGGTAGTGTCTTCGTAGGAAGAATACACCACTTTCGTATTGGCAAACGAGGGAGAATCGTTGAAGGCTTGCTTGATGTAAAGTGGAACAATAGACGATATCCAACCTTGGCAGTGAATCACGTCGGGTACCCAGCGGAGTTTTTTCACCGTTTCGAGTACACCGCGTGCATAGAAAATTGCGCGTTCAGCGTTATCTTCATATTCGTTGCCCTCGTTGTCTGTGCGCATTTCACGTTTGTGGAAGAAATCATCGTTGTCGATAAAATACACTTGCATACGAGCGGCTTGGATGGAAGCCACTTTGATAATGAGTGGGTGGTCCGTATCATCGATGATAATGTTCATGCCCGAGAGGCGAATCACTTCGTGCAACTGGTTGCGACGTTCGTTGATATTTCCCCATCTAGGCATAAAGGTGCGAATTTCGTAGCCTTTTTCTTGGATGGCTTGTGGTAATTCGCGTCCAGCAGTTGCCATTTGCGATTCGGGTACATAGGGGAAAATCTCTTGGGTGATGTACAATATCTTCTTTGCGCTCATTACGAA
>JABZGM010000206.1 GCA_015259235.1 Alloprevotella sp.
TAGTTGGCACGACCGAAGAAACTTACGAGGTAGTTTTCAGTCTTCCATTCATCTTTCTTAGGTTGATAAACCGTGCCACGAAGATTTTCAACATCGTTTGTTTGAGGATAGAAACCAGAACCTTTGCTGAAGCCTTCGCGGTAGAAGTGTTGCCATTCATAACCAGCCATCACATCGAAATGCTGTGTCTTGCTGAAATCCTTGGTATATTGTGCATAAGCATTGTAGGAGAGATTGTATTTATTGATTTTCTCCCAGCCTGAATAGCCATAATAAGTATTTGTACCAGAAGCAGGACTAATCTCTGTATCTTGACGACCGCCTGAAACGTCAGCACCAATGTTCATGTGAAGGCGCAAATCCTTCAAACCATGCACTTGATAGTCTAATTCTAAGTTTCCAACAAAAGCATTAGACTTAGCCACGTCATTCTTCATGTCTATCATTGACAGAGGGTTTGCTGTGGCAAGGTCGATTTTTGTTTCAGGCCACTTGCTATCCTTGAGCACACTACCCTCTTGCAACCATTGGTAATAACCACCAAAGTTCTTAAAGCGAGGATCAGCAGTACGAACAGGCTTCGTAGGATCCATGCCCAATGCTGCACCCATTGCACCACCATCTGCATAGACCGTCTTAGCAAACATATACTTTGCGCTAAGATTTACCTTCAAATGATCATCAAGCAATGAGGGGTTTACGTTCAAACTTGCAGTATAGCGATTGAAGTCAGAAGTACGGAGAATACCTTCTTGGTTGGTAGCACCAACGCTCGCACGGAAAGGCACATTCTTCACACTACCCGTCACCGTCACATTATTATCAAACGACAAAGCGGTACGATAGATTTCGTTCTGCCAATCGGTGTTGTAGAACTTTTGCTTTCCATCTTCCATCACACCCAAGGCTTTGTAGGCATCAGAACCTTCTCCATAGTAGGTCTTTACGAACTCTACAAACTGATCCCCAGACATTACCTCTTGCACGCGGCGCTTTTGGTTGACAGACATACTTCCGTTGTAACTCACCTTCAACTGAGCACCTTTGCGGCCTTTCTTGGTGGTGATGATGATTACACCATTAGAACCACGGCTACCATAGATAGCAGTTGCAGAAGCATCTTTAAGCACAGTGAAGCTCTCAATGTCAGCAGGGTTTACCATAGAGAGGGGGTTAGAAAGACCCTTCACACCTTGGTTGTCCATGGCCAAACCGTCGATAACGATCAGCGGATCATTAGAAGCATTCAAAGAAGAACCACCACGAATGCGGATGGTTGCACCAGCACCAGGAGTACCGCTACTTGTGGTAACGTTCACACCGGCGATTTTACCTTGGATCATGTCTTGTGCATTCACCACAAGACCCTTATTCTTTTCATCGGGCTTAATGGCTGCCACAGAACCTGTCATATCGTTCTTCTTGGCAACACCATAACCGATGACAACAGCTTCACTGAAACTATTATTAGATTCTTTCAATACAATATTGAGAGCCTGACCTTCCCATTTCACTTCTTGACCTTCGTAGCCAATATAAGAAATACGGAGGGTTTGCCCCACTTTAACTCCTTTGATGGTGAAATTACCTGCTTCATCAACGGTTGCACCGTTAGCAGAACCTTTCACCATTACTGACGCACCTATCAATGGTTCGCCATTTGCGTCTTTCACAGTGCCCTTGGCTACTGAAGACTTCTGTTGTTGCACGGTTGCCACCTCTGAAGGAGCATTGGCAGCCATCATTGCACCTGAAGGAAGTGCCATCAACAGCGTCATAAGACCTACTGACTTGAATTGCTTATGCATATATGGTTTAGACTTTTAGTTTGAAAAACCTATATTGATAATTGCGTGGCGCGCATTCCCCACTCGAGGGAATTGCGCCACATATGTCTATGTTGTATCTTTTTGAAGAGTGAATTTATTGTATGGAAATAGCAAAACCACCTCCTACACCAGCCACAAGATTCTTGAGTACTGTTTTATTGTTCACTTTTATCTTTTTAATGACGTAGGATTCAGGATTCTTGTTCCAAGCTGTTCCCTTTGCATCGGCATATATCGTTGCCGTGTAGGTCTTACCTGGGGTGAGGAAGTCGAGCGCGATGTTCGTTTTATGACCGTTGTCGCCAGCAGTGCAACCAATATACCAGGCATCTTTGCCTTTTGCTTTGCGAGCTGTGACCACGTATTCACCGGGTTCAGCCTCTAAATAAAGACTCTTGTCCCAATCAACAGCAACGTCTTTGATGAATTGGAAAGCATCGGGACGGGCTTCGTAATGTTCTATCACGTCGGCTGCCATTTGCAATGGACTATAAAGTGTGACATAGAGTGCCAACTGACGCGCTAGTGTGGAACGCACTCGACTGGTGCTTTCTGGATTCATTTTTGAAACGTCCATCACAAAAATACCAGGCGTGTAGTCCATGGGACCACCGATGCATCGTGTAAAGGGAAGAATGGTTGTGTGATTTACTTCATTACCTCCAAAAGCTTCGTACTCGGTGCCACGCGCACTTTCATTACCAATCAAGTTGGGATAAGTGCGACAAAGTCCCGTGGGACGAGTGGCTTCGTGAGCATTCACCATTATCTTGTAATCGGCAGCCTTCTTCACAGCATAGAGGTAGTGGTTGTTCATCCACTGACTGTAATGGTGTTCTCCACGAGGAACGATATCACCCACATAACCACTTTTCACGGCATCGTAGCCATTATCTTTCATGAATTGATAAGCCTTGTCGAGATGACGTTCGTAGTTGCGAACAGACGAAGAGGTTTCGTGATGCATGATGAGCTTCACATTCTTGCTTTTCGCATAATTGCTGAGCCCTTTGACATCAAAATCGGGATAAGGAGAAACGAAATCGAAAACATAGTCTTTCTGATGACCGAACCAGTCTTCCCAACCTTCATTCCAACCTTCCACCAAAACGGCGTCAAAACCATTTTTGGCTGCAAAGTCGATATATCGCTTCACATTTTCAGTGTTGGCAGAGTGTTTACCATTGCTAGGCAATTTAGAATAATCGGTTTTACCCAACTGTACACTAGAAACGGCATCAGTATAAGCCCACTTGCCACGACCGGTAATCATGTCCCACCATACGCCAACATATTTCACGGGATGAATCCACGAAGTATCTTCAATTTTGGAAGGTTCGTTGAGATTCAAGGTGATGCGGCTCGCAAGAATATTGGTAGCCTTACGTCCCACAATCACCGTGCGCCAAGGAGACACGGTTGGTGTTTGGAGATAACCTTTATCGCCACGTGCATCGGGAGTGAGATGACTCACGAAGGTGTTGTTATTTTCTTGATAGGTGAGGTGCATAGTGGGATAATCAGTACAAGCAGCCTCATGAATATTGAGATAAAGGCCACCGTCAGTGCGCATTTGCAAAGCCGTCTGCACAGTTGTTGGACCAATGGGAGTGCTAGATGCATTCTCAGTGATGGCACGTTTCATCCTCCCCCTAATTTCAGATAATTTCGTAGTCTGATAATTGTATTCTTGCGTATCGTAGTCGCCAGCCACCCACCAAGCAGTGTGATTGCCTGTCATGGCAAATTCTGTGAGTTCTTCAGCGACAACGAAATAAGTCAAATTCTTTTGGTCAGGAAATTCGTAGCGAAAACCAAGACCATCATCAAACAAGCGGAAACGAATGTTGAGAAAACGATTGTTCTTTGTTTGCTTCAATTGCACCAGCAACTCATTATAATGGTTGCGGATGCTACTC
>JABZGM010000207.1 GCA_015259235.1 Alloprevotella sp.
GAAATATCTGGGCGAAATCCCCGAAGCTCCCGTGACCTACAACGTAGTGGGCAACATCAACGAACATCAAGTGGCTATCACCGAAACCACCTTTGGCGGACGTCATGAACTTGCGCCAAAGAACCCTATGGGTGGCATCGACTATGTGTCGCTCATGGCACTCGGTTTGCAGCGTGCAAAGACCGCTCGCGAGGCCATCAAGGTGATGACCGACCTCGTGGCTCGCTATGGCTATTCATCGGAAGGCGAATCCTTCTCCATTGCCGACCCCAACGAGGTGTGGATCATGGAAATGATCGGTAAGGGCGACGAAAAGAAAGGTGCCGTGTGGGTGGCAGTACGCATCCCCGACGACTGCATCAGTGCGCATGCCAACCAAAGCCGCATCCACAAGTTTGACTTGAAGGACAAGAAGAACGTGATGTACGCCAAAGACGTCATCAAGTTTGCTCGCGAAAAGGGTTACTTCTCAGGCAAAGATGCCGATTTCTCCTTCTCTGCAGCCTACTCTCCTGCCGACTTCGGTAGCCAGCGTTTCTGCGATGCTCGTGCTTGGTCGCTCTTCAACCACTTCGTGGACGGCATGGACAAATATGTGGACTTCGTAGACGGCAAGCACATCGGCACCAGTGAAGTGATGCCCCTCTATTTCAAACCCAAGGCTCCCCTGGAACTTTCTGACGTGATGAGTGCTATGCGCGACCACTACGAAGGCACACCTTTCGACATCACCACCAACGCGGGTGCAGGCACCAATGGCGCACCTTATCGCCCCTCTCCCTTGACTTGGGAATACAAGGGCAAAAAGTATTTCAACGAACGTCCTGTGTCTACCCACCAAGCTAGTTTCGTGATTGTGGCACAGTTGCGTGGCAACCTCCCCAACGCCGTAGGTGGCGTGCTGTGGTTTGCCAACGACGAAGCCAACACCACTCCGTTTGTGCCCATCTATTGTTCCTTGACCAAGGTGCCCGAATGCTTCGCAGACGCCACTGCCAACGACCACACGTTCTCGTGGAAGAGTGCTTTTTGGCTCTGCAACTGGGTGTCTAACATGGTGTATCCTCGCTACGACCAACTCTACCCCACCGTGGAAAGACGTCGCGAGAGTATGGAAAAATATATGACCGTTGCGCTGAAGTCAGCCGACGCTTCACTTTTGCTCACCTTGAAAGAGCATCCTGAGAAATTTGCTGAAGAGGTAAATTCTTATGCACAAGACTGGGCAAACACCTTGATGACCGACTGGAAAGATTTGGGAGAATATCTCGTGATGAAATTCAATGACCAAGTGGTGAAGAAGGAAACTCGTGATGGCAAATGGGAATTGACGCCCGATGGCATCTGCGTGGCTCCCGAACGTCCGGGTTATCCCGAACAATATCGCGGTATCATGATTCGCGAGACTGGAGATAAGTATCTCGTTCCCGAAACGAAATAATCGAAAAACTGGCAAGAAGTTTAGCCTATCACTTGCCAAATCACAACAATGGGTGGGGGTTGTGTCAAAACACCGAGCAAGATGCTTGACAAAGGTTTTGACACAACTCCTGCTGTTTCACCTCATCATCCACTGAAACCTATGAACGCTTTTGCACCCCACGATTTCACCGACAAGCGACTCATCGCAGAGTTTGGATTTGATGCCCAAGACATCGCACAAGCTACACTCGATTTGGCAGCCGAAGAGATTGGTCTGAAAGACTGGACTCCTACTGCCGAAGACATCATGGCGTTTGAACGTGTGCACGAACTCGAATCGCTCAACGAAGAGATGTTGAAGACGGACAATTTCCGCAACTTGCTCGTTTCGCAAGCTGCGGACATGCGCGTGGTGCTCTTGCTCATAGCAGGCTGTGTGGTGATGATGCGTCGTGTGAAAGATACGGAAGCGAAAGCAGCACAACGCAGACTCGCCATAGAAGCGGCACACATCTACGCACCTTTGGCGCACAAACTCGGACTCTACAAACTGAAGTCGGAGTTGGAAGACCTGTCGCTCAAATATCTGGAGACGGAGGCGTACTACATGATCAAGGAGGCGCTCAACGCTACCAAGAAATCGCGCGATGCCTACATCGAAAACTTTCTTGCGCCTATCCACCAGATGCTGCGAGAAGCTGGACTGCGCTATCACATGAAAGGGCGCACGAAGAGCATCCACTCCATCTGGCAGAAGATGAAGAAGCAAAAGTGCGGATTTGAAAAGGTGTATGACCTCTTTGCCATCCGCATCATCTTGGACTCTGCGCCAGCAAAGGAAGTGGCAGAATGCTGGAAGGTGTTTTCACTCATCACCAACAAGTATGAATCGAACCTCAAACGCCTGCGCGACTGGGTGACGGTGCCAAAGAGCAATGGTTATGAAAGTCTGCACGTCACTGTGCTAGGTCCCGAAAACAAGTGGGTGGAAGTGCAAATCCGCACCGAGCGCATGGACGAAGTGGCAGAGCATGGTCTTGCCGCTCACTGGAGATACAAGGGCGTGAAGAGCAGCGAAGGGGGCGTAGACTCGTGGTTGGCAGGCATCCGCACAGCCCTCGAGGAAGGGCGCGACCCACACGTGGACGACAAAGAGGGACTGAAAGAAAATTCCATCTATGTGTTCACCCCGAAAGGCGACTTGTTCAAACTGCCCGTGGGCAGCACCGTGCTCGACTTTGCCTACCTCATCCACTCCAAAGTGGGCAACCGCTGCGTGGGAGGCATCGTGGATGGTAAAAACGTGCCACTGCGTCAAGTGCTCATCAGTGGACAACGCGTGGAGGTGCTCCTGTCGAACAACCAACAACCGCGTCTGGAATGGCTCAACATCGTGGTGTCGGGACATGCGAAGTCGAAGATTCGTCAATCGCTCCGTGAAATCAAAAGTCGTGACAGCGCGATGGGTAAGGAGGTGCTGGAACGCAAACTGAAGAACCGCAAGTTGGAGTGGGACGAAAGCATCCTCAACCAGCTCATCAAGAAGTTGTACTACAAGGAAGCAGGAGATTTCTATGCCGACATCCTGGAAAACAAGATAGACCTCAATGCAACGCTCGACACGTATGTCGAACTGCAGAAGCGCGATGCCGGTGTGGCTGATCGTGCCGAGGCAAAGAGCGCCGAAGAATTCAACTTCCGCGAGATGATAGATCCCATCTCAGGAGCTTCTGACGACGTGCTGGTGATAGACCGCAACCTGAAAGGTGTGGAATTTCAAATGGCGCGCTGCTGTCACCCTGTCTATGGCGACGACGTCTTTGGTTTTGTGTCGGTGTCGGGTGGAATCAAAATTCACCGCGAAACGTGCCCCAATGCGCACGATATGCGCACGCGTTTCCCCTATCGCATCGTGAAAGCACGATGGGCAGGCAAAGGGGGCAGCACCTACCCCATCACCCTCCACGTGGTGGGACAAGATGATTTGGGCATCGTGAACAACATCACTTCCATCATCTCCAAAGAAGAACACATCATGCTGCGCAACATTTCCATTGAGAGCAATGATGGTTTGTTTTACGGCGAACTCACGGTGTTGGTGGACGACACAACGCAGCTCAATGTGCTCATCAAAAAGATCCGTACGGTGCGTGGTGTCAAAGCTGTGAGTCGCTAGTTGGGGGCTTAACAGAGAAGAAAAAGGCAGCGAACAGAGAGAAACTCCAATCGGTCATTAGACCGTTATAGTGCGACTCGTAATTGAAAAGACAACTTC
>JABZGM010000208.1 GCA_015259235.1 Alloprevotella sp.
GTACTATATTATGGGGGCAATTATTTGTTGAACGAGAAGAGTAGTGTGAGTTTGAATGGAGAGTTCACCTATACAGAGTTCACACCCTCCAACAAAAACTCGGCAGTCGTGCCAGTTTCTTTTTTTGAATCTGTGGTCGGTAACCCGAACATTAAGCCCATTAAAGTGATGGACAACACGCTTTCTTACAATACGAGCGTGAAAGGGCTAAAACTCTCTGGAACTTATTTGAATTTTTGCTATTTTGATAATGAAATTGACAGATTTTCATTAGATGAATCGCGCATTTATCGTATGAGGGTAAACCACTCTCTCTTCTGTGGCAACCATTTTATATTGGAGCTTTCGCATAATTTCTTCCAAAACCACTTATTGCTTACAACTACTGTCCAACAAGAGTTTAATTATCTCCGTGGCGATGATTATCACCTCTCGAAGTCTATATTGCGCTATGGGGGAAATGTCACTTATCTTGTGGGAGATTTTCGTATAAATGCTCGTTTCACCAGTGGGTATCATTCTATTGACATTCGTGGACCCTTCTTTGTGCGCTATGACCCTCGTTATAGTTTCAGTGTACAATGGACACATCAGGATTGGAGTCTGACTTTTGCTGCTCAGAATGTGTTTAAGCGCTATTTTGAAGAGCAAATTCACATGGATTATGGCCAGTATCAGCGCGAGGGTGTCCGAGCCTTTGAAGCACAAGGTAGATGTTTGAATCTGACTGTGGCTTACAATTTTGGATTTGGACGTAAGCATCAGGCTGGAAGTCAAGAAGTTGATAAGAAAATTGATAGTGCTATATTGAAGCCATAGGCTAATAGCCACAGCTATTGGGGGAGAATCTCACAGATAATACGGCGGAAGTAGCCGAAATAGCTGCGATTGTGGTAAAAAGATAAAATGAGAAAAAGGATCGTCTCTGGCAAGGTTTGCGAGAGACGGCCCTTTGTGTGTGGAAAATGTCAGTGTGGGTGAAGAGAAGGCTACGGCAGGAGCGTAAGAAGCTCCGAGAGGTCTTCGATAATGTGCGTAGGGATAGTTTCATCTACGGACTTTGGCGTCCATTCTTCTCCACGAAACCAAATGGTTTTGCACCCTAAAGCGTGAGCAGGTGCGATGTCTTTGCTGAAAGCATCACCAATGGCAATGCAATCTTGCGGGGCGCGCTGGGCAAGGTCGATGCTGAGTTGCCATATCGCAGGATCGGGTTTGCGCACTCCAACCGTGGCACTCTCCACAATGCGAGGGAAGAGGTCGAGAAGTCCGTAGGCTTGCAGCACAGCACGGATATTTCCATAAAAATTGGTGACCAACACGAAGTCGTATCCGCGTGTCACTAACGTATCAAGGACTTTGCGCGATCGGAGTGTCGTTTGTCGCGCTTGTTTGTCGCAATAGGTCGCCACAATGTCTACGATGCTCTCGCGCTCTTCGGCTGAGAAGTGAAATCCGCCCTCAGTGCAAAGGTACTCCACTTCGAACGTCACTTTCTTATGTAGGAGGGTCGCGAAGTCATCTTCCGGGAGAATGATGGGTTGCTGAGCCAACGCGCGTTCACCGTGCACATAGGCAGCACGCCAAATGTCGGTGTCGAGTAGCGAAAGAGCTGGATGCGAGAGTGCGGCTTGGGAGAATCCATCGCGGAGCACGTAGTTCCAGTGCCGTGCATCGGAATCGAGCGTTCCGCCGTAGTCAAAGAGGAGAGTGGGCATAGAAGAATGTCTGAAAAGGTAGGAAACTATTGAGGCGAAGTCGCAGAATTTTGGTGAGCAGGTTTGATTTTGACCAAAGCCACTCCAATCACAATCCAGAATATCTCGCGGATGCGGGTGAAGAAAGCCGCATAGATGCCCATAGAAGCTCCGACAGTAGGGAAGAGTAGGGCGACAATAACTGCCAAACTTCCCTCGCGCGCTCCCAACTGCATGGGAAGGAAAAAGAGGAGGTTGCCCATCAGCGAGGAGAACCCTAAGATGATGAGTCCATCGGCTAGCGTGGCATTGGTGAGTCCGAAGGCAAGGAGGATGCCGTAGAACTCAAAACTATTGAACAAACGTCCCACATATTCTGCCAAGAGGGCGCGGAGAAACACGCGCGGATGAGCGTAGAGTGTGCGGATATGGCTGTCGATAGTGAGCAAATCGTTTTGATGCGCTTCGCGAAATCGCTTTGCCCAGCCTCCTATGAGGGGGAGAAATCCGAGAATTTGGAAGAAGCGAAGGGCAACTCCACGTTTGTAGCATTGCTGAAAGAAGAGAATAGCAGCGATAAACAACAAGAGGTAGAGAGCGAACAAGCCAGCAAGCCAAGGTGTAATTGCAGAGAAGTGGCAGAGTACAAAGACAATTAAGGCAGTGGTCCACAAGAAGAAGTGGCTAAAAACGTGAAGCAGCGAATAGAGCGTCACAGAAGCCAGTGCGCGCTGTGTGCCTACGAGGTGCGAAAGTTCGAGAACGCGATAGGGAGCTCCGCCAGACCCGAAGGGAGTGGTGTAGGAAAAGGCGAAGCCCGACACTGTGAGTTGTCCAGCACGTGCGAGAGAAATGTGACGATCAGCGTGCCCCGTATTGACCAAAAGCTGAAAAGCATAGGCGTTGAGGGCGTAGACAGGAATCCAGCTGCCCACGACGAGGGGAAGATAACGGACTACGCGGTCAAGATTGTGGCGAATGATTTGCCACCCATCGGGGAAACGCCAGATGAGAAGCCCGATGGCGACCAGTCCAAAGGCGAAGAACAGATTGCGGTAGAGAGGTTTCATGCAAGGAGTTGCAGAGGAAAGAGAGAAGTTGTGAGAGAGGGAGGATGAAAAATAATAGCTCTACGCTTATTCTTCCGTAGTTTCTGATTCGATTTGCAGGCGAAGTCGCTGACAAAGTGCTTCGTGCTGGCGGTGCATGTGGATGTAGATGACCAAAAACACGGTAAGGTCGGCGAGCGGAAACAAGATGACTGCCCAAGGATGCCACACGGCAAGGAGCAAACTAGCATAAAGCACAAAGGCGCGCCAGTTGAAAGTGAGGGCATTTGCCCATTTCATCAGCGGAAGACTGCCAGCGCGGAATGTTTCTACCAAAGCTTCGGGAAGCTCCGCAGGATAGTGCTCATCGAGCGTGCGCTTCAATTGTTGGAACTGTGGCGTAGCATGTTCTTGCGCTTGTGTATAGCTGATATAGAACCAGAGGAAGATTTTCCATGCAGGTTGCTGACGTGCGGAAACTTCTGCGAAATCTTGGCGCAATTGTCGTGAATTATCGAGTTCGCTGTGGGCTTTACCACGAATGAAATAGAGATGAATGTTGCGATAATAGTCGGCAAGTCTGCTCTGCGCTCCGTGAATCTGAGTGCCAATGATGAGGAGCAGCACAAAGATGCTCAAGTTCCAGTTGGGACTTTCCGACCATCCTGGCACAACGGGCTGATTGTAGAGGCGAAGTCCCACAGCAAGATAGATGCAAATGAACCAAACATTGCCGGCAAAGCCATCGAGGATGCGTCCCCAAAGGGTTTTCTGTCCCGTCATTCGGGCAAGTTGCCCATCCGCTGAGTCATAAAAGTTCGCCCACATGAGTAGTGCAATGCCTATGAGGGTGAAAAGCAAGTTGCCTTCGCCTTGATACATAAAATAGGCAGCACCGACAC
>JABZGM010000209.1:0-3358 GCA_015259235.1 Alloprevotella sp.
TTATCAAACACCTAAAGGTGATACTGCAAAAACGAATTTTGCAACACCTCCCCCAAAAAGACCTTGCAGAAAAACGGATTTATCATGAAAAAGAAATTCATCTTTTTAGCTATTAACTTCATCTTTTCGTTGTGGCTTTATGGACAATCTCAGGATAGCATAGCGCACACTCTACTGGTGGCAGACTATGACTATACCTGTCATACCCTCAACGCTCAGGGGAAAAAAGTAGAAGTGAAATATGGGCTTACGACCCAAATAGCTCAACACCTAGCTCGCACCATGGGATATAAGCAGCACAAGGGCGAAAACAACAGAAGCGAACAGTTGCTGTATGTACCCACCACTTGGCAAAACTACCCACAAGGACAAATGACCTCGGTGGAGACTATCCCTCCTTACCAATATCTTACTACTGAAAAGATGCCATCCATGAAGTGGCAGCTTCTTGCTGATCGCGACACGATTTGTGGCTACATTTGCCAAAAAGCTGAAGCCCAATATGGAGGAAGAAAGTGGGTGGCATGGTTTGCAGAGCAACTCCCCAGCCATTTCGGACCTTGGCGACTCCAAGGTCTACCAGGATTGATTTTGCGGGCTGTGTCGGACGATGGTATTCATCATTTTGAGTGTCGCAAGGTAGAGACTGTCAAGGAGAAGATAAGCTATATTGTGCCAGAACGCAGCATCAAATGTGGGCGCAACAAATTTGTCCAACTGCGCAATCGATTGTTTGGCAACCCGAATTATCTTAGTAACCCAACTTACTACATCAAAGCAGAAGAAATAGAAAGTATTACGGTTATGAATGGTACTATGATGATAGGTACTTTGCCGATAGACATGAAACCTGCCCAGTTTCAACCTCTAGACTTCTGATTAGGTACGATGCAAAGACTCTTGTTGGCGATACTCTTGACTTTAAGTCAATTCACAGCTTTTGCTCAGACCCTCCCCACAAGTATAAAGGGGGTTGTGCGCTGCGGGAAAACTCCTGTGGAAGGCAGCATCGTAGCGCTGCTCCAACCTTCAGACTCATCGGTCGTAGCCTATGCAATGACCAATAAACAAGGATTCTATCAACTACAAACGACAACCTCGCTCAGTGAACTCTTGATTAAGGTGACAGGATTTGGCATTAAGCGGCAGCTGTCTCCCATAAAAAACCAGACACAAACTTTCGATTTTACCGTCGAGAAAGAGGACGTCAAGTTGCGAGAAGCAGTGGTGAAATCGCAAAAAATATGGGGTAATCGAGATACTCTCAACTATCTAGTTTCGGCTTATCTCAAGGACTATGATCGAACAATCGCTGATGTGCTCCGCAAGCTGCCAGGCATCACCATAGAAGACAATGGCAATATAAAATACCAAGGCACTCCCATCAACCATTTCTACATTGAAAATCTAGATATGCTGCAAGGTCGTTACAACCTTGCTACACAGAGCATCAAAGCAGAAGATGTGGCGACGGTACAGGTGTTGGAGAATCACGAACATGCTCATGCTCTACAAGATCAAATGCCCTCTGCGAATGCAGCCATCAACCTAAAACTCAAGAATAAAGCCAAAGGCATTTGGAGCCAATCGGTCGAAGTAGGGAGTAGTGCTTACGCTGAGGGAATGCTGTGGAAGGGAACCGCACGAGCTATGTACTTTGGCAAAGCTCAGCAACACCTCTTGCAATACAGCGGCGACAACATGGGCAATGGACTCGATGCTGCATTAGCGCACTATGGGATTTCAGCTAACACTAACCGGCACATGATGGATTTGGTGAAACACGCTATCCCTGCCATCGGTAATAGCTGGTTTGGTTACCAACATGGGCTACATCTCAACAATCTGGCAAAGCTCACAGACAGTGCAACCATCAATTATAATTTCAATTATAGCTACAACCTATCGAGAGGGAGCTCTTTCGCGCAAACTCGTTATCTATTGCCTGATGCCTCACAGTTGTTGCTCCGTGAAAACATAGCCGACCGCACGCACACACATACGGCTGATCTGCAACTCACCTACGAGAAGAATCTCCAACGCAACTTTCTCTATAACTCGTTATCCATGTTAGGACAATGGGAAGAAGGGAAAGGGGAGATTCTATCTGAGAATAGAAAGTCTCTGGCACTATCTCTAGGAACTCAGAAAGCTACGGCTATCCAACAAGCTCTGCACTATCGATCACTAGGGCTGCTCAATCGCACACGCTGGGTGCATCGCACCTCTAAGGGAGGAGGATTTGAATGGAACTCCACCCAGAGCTTTTCATCCTCTCCTCAGGCACTCACCATCGGTGGCGACATGCGGGCAAGACAGGACGTGGATTTAACCACAATTTCCACGTCAAACAAAGTGGAACTACTACAAAACCTTCGCACCCGAAATTGGACATTTTCTGGGACAGCGCATTTTGATGCAACCTATACGGCAGCCACCACTGCTCTATCACACCCCGATGCGCTCATCGCTCCTCATGGACACTTGACTCACTTACAGACTATTGTGGGTGTTGGACCAGTGGTCAACTACACCAAAGGGAGCTTTCAATCTACGCTGAAACTTCCCTTTATCTTTCACTACACGGCTTTAGACAATGACCAGATAGTCGAAGAAATCACTGATGCCCATCGTCTGCAAGCGAGATTTCTACCTTCATGGTCATTATTATGGAAGGTTACGAACGAGACGACTTTCAACGCGAAAGCAGACTATACTGCACAAGAAACGAGTTGGGATAGATTATTGACCGCCAATGTGATGCAGAATTATAAGAATTTGTCTCGCTATCGTGCACTACTCCACGACAACCACAAGGCAAGTGCGCAGTTTGTCATAACTTATAAAGATCTTTTCAATGGTTTCTTTGCCCATCTCAAGGGAAACTGGAATCGCATGTGGAGCAACATCGCCTATGGCACTACTTTAGATGCGCAGGCGCACACGGTGGTTGAAGCTGCCTACAGACCAAATCATAGCCATCAATACTCAATTACGGCTTATGGGCGCAAAGATATAGATTGGCAAACGCTACAATGCGAACTATCTGCTACTGGCGGTCGAGGAGAAAGGGAAATGCTACTGCAATCATCGCTCCTCACTTACCACACCACCAGTTATGTGCTGAGAGGTGCGCTCAGTTTTGACCTCTTCAATGGCTGTCGTATGGACTACAATGCCACATGGCAACACCATCGTTCGAAGACTACTTTCCATACCTTCACTACTAGTGATTTAGAACAACACGCAAACCTTCATCTGAGGCTTTGGCCTTCGCGCATGTTTCTAAAGCTACACGTGAGTCATACACATAATAATCATTTAGGAACTGAGCAGAAAGACTTTTATTTTATAGGAG
>JABZGM010000209.1:3368-3614 GCA_015259235.1 Alloprevotella sp.
TATCACCTCCGTCCATTGTCCATCTCCCTCACTGCTCACATAAATCTCTAGGCAAAAACGACCACTCAAAATAAATCGAACTGGACTTTTGTAAAACTCTAGAACTTCAAATATACGCTGTTGTGAGGAGTTTATACTTCTGATTGCTTCATAAATAAGGTAATACAGGATAAAATATGCCCCCAAAAGTCGTTATAACTTTTGAGGGCATTTTACTATTAACCCCAATTCGGTTTAAGGTCATCT
>JABZGM010000020.1 GCA_015259235.1 Alloprevotella sp.
TGCTGATCATCAGTTCCACTTCCCTCGTGGTTTGGGTGGGCGAACTCTATCGCTTCTTCCGTGGCTAAACTGACATCTCATAGTCAAAGCCCCACTGCATCGTTCAGATGTAGTGGGGCTTTTGTTTGGAATAGTCCTCAGCCTGCGCTCTGCCTCTCAACAAGTGTGAGTGGCAAAGGGTGGAGCGTGGATTCGAGATGAAAAAAGAAAGTAGGGCTTATGCCTTTACTTCAGTTGTGACCTTTTGCGAACGGAAGCTCTGCCATAGCGCAAAAGCAAAACCGAGTGCTAAGAGAGCGAGCGTGAGATAAGCGATAATCTCCGTGGTGTTCACTGAAGCTGGACGGAAAGTGAGCACGAGCGTGTGTTGACCTGCAGGCACTTTCACTGCGCGCAGCACGTAGTTCACACGCGCCACGGGGATTTCCTGACCATCGAGGGTGGCTGTCCAACCGGGATAGTAGATTTCGGAGAGAGCAACAACGCCACCCTTGTCACTCTGCACAGTGTAGCGGAGTTCGTTGGGTTGATAGTGCGTGAGCTGCGCTGTACCCTTGCCCAATGTAGAAGTAGCGAGGTCAGTTTTGAAGCGTTCGTCCGCTACAGCAGCGTGTTTCAAATCGGTCTTAGCAAGCGCCTTGAGTTCTGCATCGGCATTAGGCACGAAGTCTAGACGGTCTACAAACCAGGCGTTACCATTAGTGCCCGGATTTTCCACGGCAAACTGTCCACCAGCCAGAATCACCCACTTCGTGTTGAGCATATTGAGCACGGGCGACACGGAGTCGGTATGCAATTCTTGACTTACTGCTTTCACGAGATCGGCTTGTGAGGTGATGCCACGAGCAGCTAAATGATTACTATCGGCAAGGAGTGTACTATAACGCTGTTGAATGGTTTGGTTGAGTGCTACGCATTCTGCGTTGAGATAAGCATCAATGAGATCTTGGTAGCGATGGAGCTTAGCAGCGTGGTAGCCTCCGACTGATTTGTGCCAATAAGCTGTTTGGTTGCTGGTTTCGTTGAAAGGACTACCGCCATTGCCGAGGTTGAGCACACGATAATCCAAAGATTTGTCTTGGAGAATCGTTTCGTCAGCAGGAGTCTTTTTCAAGCCTTCTTCCATGGTTTGAGCTTCGGAGAAACTATCGGTGTTGAGATAACGCTTATTGACCGTCCACATGTCTCCCAAAGTGAGGACCAACAAAACGCCAACAAGGGCAGAAGCTGGAACTTGTTTGGGATATTTGGCATAGGCAACTACTCCGATGATAGCAATGGCGATGAGGAAGAACGAACGCCAGGCATCTGCAGAAAGGATGGAGCCGTGGAGGGTGATGATTGCAGCGCGATAGCTAGAGATAAAGTCGGCAGGCACGCCCACAGATTGCAGTTGGGTGAAGATTTCTTTGTCACTGTCTGCTAAGAGATTGCTCATACTAGGAGCCACGGCTAAGAGCAAACATAGTCCTGCAGAGAACACACCAGCGAAGAGGAGGGAGTATTGACCGCGTCGCGTTTTCAATAAATCTTCAGGACGGCGAATCATCTCAGACAACGCCAGGATAGCAAGCAGAGGGATGGTGAACTCCGCTACAACGAGAGCGGAAGAAACGGTGCGGAATTTTGCATACATCGGCAAATGATCGATGAAGAAATCCGTCACTGGCATCAAGTTTTTACCCCAAGCGAAGAGGAGTGAAAGGAAGGTGGCAGCGAGGAGTCCCCATTTCATAGGACCGCGCACAAAACCAAGGCTGAGGAGGAACAAGAAGCAGATGATGGCACCGACATACACGGGACCTACGGTGAAGGGCTGATTTCCCCAATATTGATTGATGCCAGGCAACGAACCTCCATTTTCTCCCATCGCTTGTTGCAGTTGTCCGGCGTGTTGGAGCGTTTCTTCGTAGCCATTGAGCTGGTCGGCATTGTCCAGTTGTTGGATACTTGCTGAACCACCACCTTTGAAGTTGGCAATCATGAGGGTGAGGGTTTCATCGATGCCATAGCTCCACTGGGTGATGTAGTCGCGGTCGAGACCGTTTGTCGCACGTTCGGTGCCTTCGGCATTGTCAGCTCCGCTTGCACCAGTTTGTGCAGCAGCAGCGGCAGATTGCTTCGACATCTTAGCAGGATTGAAGGTGAGTTCGCTCTTGCCGCGCATTGACTCCTTAGCATATTGCCAAGTGTGGTACATATTGGGCAGATTCATCATCAAGCCCATGAGTCCTCCTACAATGACTGCGCCTGAAGCTTTGAGCCATTGCGCCCAAGTGTGTTTGCGTGCAGCTTCTACACCGTAGGCGATGACCAAGAAGAGCATCACGAAGAGGAAATAGTAGGTCATCTGTGGGTGGTTGCTATAGAGCTGCAAACCGGTGAATAGGGCAGTGACGAGTGCACCCCACAAGTATTTGCCGCGATAGGCGAGCACCAAACCGGCGATGGTGGGGGGAATGAAGCCTAGTGTGGCAACTTTCCACAAGTGACCAGCGGCAATGATGATGAAGAAATAGCTAGAGAACGCCCAAGCCACGGCACCGAAGGCGGAAACCAACGGACGCTGTTTCAACGAGCGCATCAAGATGTAGAATCCAAAGAGATAGAGAAACACAAAGCTCAGAGGACCTGTGGAGAGGAGCGTGATGAGACGTCCCACCCAGCCCAACAGAGCCGAAGAACCATAGGTGGGCGAAATCTGGTAGTTGGGCATTCCAGAGAAGATGCCGTTGCTCCACCAGCTTTTTTCGCCTGTGGCATCCAAAAGTGGGGCTTGTTCGCGGCTTTGCCACATACCAGCCACAGTGTCATGTCCACCCAACACGAGGTGTTCTTTGAGCGGAGTGAAGAAATATGCCCAACTCAAGAGCATGAAGCTCAAGACGAAGAGCAAATCTAAACGATAACGCAGGAAGAATTGTTTCATATAGTCTTTGAAAATGGGTATTATCAGTGTGAGGATGGGGACTGCTTCCTCCCAAATGTCGGGTGTTGTGCTGACGATGAGGGGAGAAAAGAAGAACCTATCTATACTTATACGCGCAAAGTTACGGAAAAGTGGACAAAACACACTATCTTTGCAAGAGAAATCAACGACAAGAACTTCATGAAACTAGGAATTATCACGGCGATGTCCGAAGAACACGCGCAAATAGCGGCTTTGCTAGAGCAGCGCGAAGATGTTTTGGTGGATGGTCGCACTTATACTACTGGTAAATTAGCCCATCACGAGATTGTGCTCATGCAGTGTGGCATTGGCAAGGTCAATGCTGCTGTAGGCGCTACGCAACTCATCGCACGTTTTGCCCCTGAAGCCATCATCAATTCGGGATGTGCTGGCGGCATCGATGCAAAATTGGGGGTGATGGATGTCGTGGTGGGTGCTGAAACCACCTATCACGATGTGTGGTGCGGTGAAGGTAACCTCTATGGTCAGGTGCAAGGGCTACCAGCGCGCTTTGCCGGCGCTGAGCCTCTCTTGGCAGTGGTGCGAGAGATGGTGGAAGATGCTTCGATTCAGACGAAAATCCACACAGGACTGATTTGCACAGGCGATAAGTTTATCACCGATCACGCGATTTTGGCAGACATCAAAGCGCAATTCCCCGATGGTCTGGCAGTGGACATGGAGAGTGCCGCCATCGCTCAAGTGTGCCACCTCGAGAAGGTGCCGTTTGTGAGCTTCCGCATCATCAGCGACACGCCAGGTGTCGACGAGCATTGGGCACAATATGAGAACTTCTGGTCGGAAATGGCGCATCGCTCTTTCGACATCACCAAACATTTTATTTTAGGAATTAGAGGTTAGACATTAGACGTTAGAGGGCTAACGCTATTGGACTAGATATTTTAGTAAACGAGAAGAACTAGATACTCTAGAAGAACCAGAAAATCTCAAGGACGTCTAATCTCTAACGTCTAATTTCTAACCTCTATTCTCAAACT
The DNA here is from genome assembly GCA_015259235.1 of Alloprevotella sp. Lineage (GTDB taxonomy): Bacteria > Bacteroidota > Bacteroidia > Bacteroidales > Bacteroidaceae > Alloprevotella. The sequence goes on from JABZGM010000020.1 coordinate 3,949, forward strand.
ATTTTGACAATGAAAAAGATACCTTCCTTTACTGTAAACCATCTCACCTTGCATCGTGGAGTGTATGTGAGTCGCCAAGATGCTGTGGGCGGAGAAATTGTGACCACCTTCGATGTACGCATGAAAGCTCCCAACCGCGAACCAGCACTGCACGTCAACGCCATCCACACGATGGAGCATTTGGCAGCCACTTTCTTGCGTAACCACCCCACGTGGGCAGAGCGTGTGATTTATTGGGGACCCATGGGCTGCCTGACGGGTAATTATCTCATCCTTCGTGGTGACCTTACCTCTGAAGAGGTGTTGCCGCTATTGGTGGAAACCTACGAATTTATTGCCAACTTTGAGGGTGAAGTGCCAGGAGCTACGCCTCGCGACTGCGGCAACTATCAGCTCATGGATCTCAACATGGCGCGTTGGGAAGCTCGCAAATACCTCGATGAGGTGCTCACGAAAATCACTCCCGACCGTTTGGTGTATCCTGACTAAACTCTAGAGATTATGCAAATTCTCCTTTCGCCTGCGAAGGATATGACGGATAGTCCTTCTGTGTCTTTGCCATCGCTCACGACGCCTCTGTTTTTGGCGGAAGCCGAACACAATGCAGCGCAGATGAGCGAACTGACGACGGAAGAATTGTCGCAGTTGCTCAAAATCAATCCGCAGCTTGCAGCCCTCAATAAGCAGCGATACACCGATTTTCCTGCACTCACTCCGCAAGCTGCAGTGCTTTCCTACACGGGAATGGCGTATCGTCATCTGCGTGCTGCAGAGTTTTCGTCCGAAGACCTTGCTTATGCCCAGCAACACCTTTGGATGACGTCTTTTCTATATGGTTTGACCCGTCCACTCGATGGTATCAAAAACTATCGTCTAGAAGGAAACGTGGTTTTGCCCGAGCATGACGGACAGACCATGTTTCAGTTTTGGCGCACGCGTCTCACCGATGTGCTCATCGATGCGGTGAAAGCCGATGATGGTGTGCTCTTCTTCTTGGCGAGTGGCGAGATGAAACAACTTTTTGACTGGAAACGTGTGACGAAGGAAGTGAAGGTGATTATGCCTACTTTCCAAGTGATGACGAATGGCAAGTTGAAGACAATCGTGGTGTATACGAAAATGATGCGCGGTGCTTTGGCGCGACATCTCATCACGAACCGAGTCACTGCTACAGAAGACTGGCTATCCTTTGAATACGAAGGATTCGCCCTACTTCCTGATTCCACTGAACTGCGACCTGCTTGGGCGATTCTTTAATGCTTTCTCCTTAAATATTTTACCTTTATGTATAGTGCACTTCAGCAAATCCCCCTCTTTTCTGATTGCACGCCCGAGTTGCTCGAAGCGTGGCTCTCACAAGTGCCCCATCGCTTTGACACTTTCGCTCCTGGCGACCGCATTGTGGCGCAGGGCACGGCGGTGCGTTCCATTTTCCTCTTGACCCACGGAACGGTGCGCACGCAGATGGCGCAAGAGGGACGCGACTTTACGCTCGACCATTTGGAAGCACCAATGCTTTTAGCGTCAGCCTTCGTCTTTGGCACCGAAAACACCTTCCCTGTCTCCGTGGAAGCTGTCACAGAATGTCAAATGTGCATTGTGAACAAAGAGGCTTTTTTTGATTTTATGATGAAGCAGCCTAAGGTGATGCGTCGATTCATCAGCGATATCTCCGACCGCACGCAGTTTTTGAGCAAGAAACTCCGCGCTTTTGCTTTGCAAAATCTGCGCTCTCGCGTGCTAGACTACTTGCGTGAGCATCAACCTCTGGAGAGTGTGCAAGCTGCTGCCCAAGCCTTGGGAGTGCTGCGCCCTTCGCTTTCGCGCGTTTTGGGAGATCTGCAAACAGAAGGGCTTGTGGTGAAGACTGGAAAAGGCTGGAGCCTGACCTAAAGGCACAGATTATTTCTTTTTCCAGTTTGTTACTTCCTACCTGCCGTTTTGATTTTCCTGTCTTAACTATCATATCCTTAATATGAAAAGTTGTTTGTGCTTTCGTTCTAACGGATTGTTCCAGAGTTATGTGTCCCTTCGTTTCCGTTGGGTACTTCTACTTTTCACCTTCGTCACGAGTTTTTTCTTCCTGGCCTCCACGAAGGCGCATCCCCTTGTTGCTCACTCTCTGCCTGCGAATGCGACCTTCACCCGTGCGCCACAAGACAAAGCAGCCGCGCCCATCATTGACTATTTCGTGGTCTACGATCCTTCGGGCAAGGCTGTAGCAGCCCATCGAGGAGGTATGGCAAAATATGCGCAAGAGGTGGTGGACTCCATCAATGTTGTGTTGCGCAACTCTCATGTAGAAGGGCGTTTTCGTTTGGCAGGCTACATGGAGATTGCCGAAAAAGCGCAGAGCATCAACCAAGGTTTGGGACTCATCTCAGCACACGAAGAAGTGCGCCGAAGAAGAGACGCCGTAAAAGGTGACCTCGTGGTTTTACTTTCTGAGCCCGTCAACGATGGAGCTTCGGGATTGGCAACGCAGGAGGCAAAGAGCATTGATGCTGGTTTCTCCTCCGTCCGTGCTTCTATGGCAGCCACGAGTTACACAGCAGCTCACGAAGCAGGACACAACATTGGTTGTCAACATTCGCGTGAACAAGTCGATCGCGGCAAACACGAATACGCCGTTGGTGCAAGCCGTCCGCAATATCGCACGGTGATGTCGGGACCAGCCGACAACGTGGGAGGACAAGTGCCAATATTCTCAGGTCCTCAAAGTGTGTGGAATGGAGTAGTTTTGGGTTCTGCCACGGAAGATAATGTGCGCATGCTGCGTGAGCGTATGCCCATTGTGGCGCAATTCAGCGAAGGCAACACCCAAATCAGTTTTGCTCCTACAGAGTGGCGTCCCGATTATCATGCACAAACCATAGAAGTGAAAATGACCACCACGGCTGCTTATTTGGTGAGCAGTGACGCTGCGTGGCTTACCACCGATTTGAAGTCGGGATACAACAGTAAAACCTTCAGACTCTCGGTGGCAGACAATCCGCAGAGGGAATCGCGAGTGGGACATCTTCGTTTTGAACTCATTGGCGATGAAGAATCTACCTTTGTCAACTACACCGTGGTTCAACAAGGCACAGACCCTTCCTCTGATAAACCAGAACCTAAGCCAGAAAATCCAGTCAAACCCGAGCCTAAACCCGTCGAGCCGGTTAAGCCTGCGCCCAAACCCGTCGAGCCCGTCAATCCTGCGCCTAAGCCGGTCGAGCCAGTTCAACCACCTAAGGTTGAAGAAAAATGGAGTATTTCTCCCAATGATATCCATGTTTCTGCAAAAGACACCATCGTCGTGCTCACAATTGATGCGCCTGCAGAGTTTTCTCTCCAAACCTCTACGATGTGGTTCAGTAGCACTTTGTGGCAAGGTCAGGGCAAGACCAAGATTCAACTGATCGTTGACCCCAATGAAGGGGATGAACCGCGCTATGCCGTGTTGGATTGTCACTTCTATCTCCCTCAGTCCAACCGCAAAGTTGTGGAGCATGTGAAAATCTTGCAAGATGCTCCGATCAAGAGTGGAATTGCAGGAGTACCTACCATAAACTCCCTCAACTATCCTTGTCGTTGGGAAGGTGATGTTCTCCACGTTGCTGCTCCAGAAGGTGCGAAGGTTGAGGCAATATCCCTCGAAGGACGCGTGTTGCAACAAGCTGTGGTAAATCAGGCTTCTTGCTCTTTGCGTATCCCTCGTGGACAGTCCGCCCTCCTCGTACGCGTTACTGTAAAGGGGCGTGCCGTTGTGCAGAAAGTATCTCGTGCTGATTAGGGTTAACCCTTATCTTCGTATTCTAGCAAAAAACAAGGCAGTGCCAAAACAGACGTTTTGGCACTGCCTTTTGTTGTGTCGTGACCTCAATTTTCTTTCAGCGCAGTCGCAGGCGGTTGTCCTTCATGCGGTGTGTGAAATCTTGCAGGTAGGCTTTGAGTGTAGGCAACATGCGTTGCATCTCTGGAAGCTGCTGTGCAGAAAGGTCGTGCTTGAGTTGGGGATCCTTCGTTTTGTTGTAGAAACCGAGCACCTTCTCTCCATCAAAATGGAGCACCCATTCGCCAGCTATCATTTGGTACATCTGACCAACGGAACTGACGGCAAAGTGTGGGGCAGAGGGAGAGAACACATTGTGCCCGAAACTGATCATTTTAGGCTGTTGCAAGTCGAGGAGGTCGAGGAGAGTAGGGAGGAAGTCGGCTTGCTGGAAAGTATTGTCCGAGGTGCCCACCCATTCTTCGCGAGCATCGTAGAAGAGGAAAGGGATGCTAAAATGCCCCACCGAGTTGTTATATTCTGGTCTGATGCCTGCTACGGCGTGGTCGGCGGTGATGATGAAGAGCGTATTGCGAAACCAAGGTTGCGTGCGTGCCGTTTGGAAGAATTTCCGCAGCGACATATCCGTGTAGCGAATCAACGCGTGATAAGGCACTTCGTCACGTGGGAACACCTTTTCATAGCGTTGGGGAAGATGGAAAGGGTGGTGCGAACTGATGGTAAATTCAGTGGCAAAGAAGGGTTGGCGGAAGGTGCTGAGCTGATGTGCGAAGTATTGCAAAAACTCTTCGTCCCAAATGCCCCAACCTCCATCGAAATCTTTCGGGTTATTGTATTCGTCCATACCGAAATAGGTATCGAAACCCATCTTTCGAGAGAAGGCATCAAAGCCCATCGAACCATTTTGCGCATTGTGAAAAAAGGCGGTGTAGTATCCTGCGCGCTTCAAAAATTCAGGGAGTGCCGTCAATCCGTTTCCTGCGTAAGGCGAAGTGACAAATGGCTGCCCCGGACGTGTGATAGACCCGAAGAGTGCAGGCATGGCATCTACCGATTGTGTGCCGCAAGCATAAGCATCGGTCATCACAAAGGCGTGAGCCAGCAGAGAGTCTACGAAAGGAGTGTAGGTGGGATAGTTGGGTATCTGACGATTTAAGCCGCCCACCCATTCTTTCGCCATACTTTCCCAGATAATCATCACGACATTGCGACCCTTGAAATGCCCACTCCATGCGCCGTCAGTGGTAGGGATGCGCTCAGAAGAGAAGTAGCGTTGAGCTTCCTCCTCAGAGAAATAAGTGTGAATAGGCATGGCAGTTTTTCCTGCCGTTCGCAATAGGGTGAAAGGGGTGTTGAGGACAAGAGCCTGTTGTTGAGGCTCGTTGCAATAAAGAGAAGCGTTATGTGGGGCTAGTGGGCGGAGGTCGCTAAATGTGCCACGGACACAGCCCATGGACAATACAGCTGCCACCACGAGCAAGCTGCTAGACACCAAGGCTTCTTTGCGTGCTTGCCAATGAAGCACTTTGACACGAGGCAGATGGTCTAGGACCATCCACACAGCGATGATGCCAATGGTGAGAAGGGTGATGGGGAGGAAGTCCCAGAGAAATCCCAAGAAGCGAAGAGGGTTTTCGTTGGAAAACTCGCGAAACACAGCCATTGTGGTGCGATTGAGTGTGAATCGGAAGTAGACCACGTCGGTCATGTTAGCCATCAAGCCCAAAATGTTGGGAATAAGGTAAGTCCATCGCAGTAAACGCTGTCCCCATCTCTGACTGGTCCATCGTTGTGGGAGGAAATGCAATAAGAGCATGAGCGCATTGAGGTAGACTAATGCTGCCAAGTCAAAGCGTACCCCACCTCGAAAGGCAAGAAGTGTGGAGGAAAGGTCTTCAAGATGGAGCAAGTCGGCATTGTGCCAAAGAAAAATCACTCGTGCTAGAGTGAGCATCGCAAAGGCAAGCAGGAGTCGCCAAAGGAGCATACCATACTGGGAGATGCTGAAATGCGGAAGTCGGAGGTGTTTCATTGCGAAACGAAGTGTTGAGAGGGGAATAAGAGAGGTGGACAACACTCGTTAGGGAGTTGTCCACCTAATTTGATGCGCAAAAGGACTAAGATTCTTGCGAAGACGTTCCTTCGTTTTGTGTAGCCTTGTCGCTTTCGATGAGTGCCAACAAGCGGTCTACAGCTTCTGCCGTGGGAATGTTGCGCTCAACGCAGACCTTTCCGCGATAAAGGCTCACCTTGCCAGGACCTGCTCCCACATAACCATAGTCAGCATCTGCCATTTCTCCAGGACCATTCACGATGCAACCCATGACGCCAAGTTTCAGTCCTTTGAGATGCGAGGTTGAAGCCTTGATGCGAGCTATTGTTTCTTGGAGATCATAGAGGGTGCGTCCGCAACCAGGACAGGAGATGTATTCCGTTTTGGTCTGGCGCAAGCGACCTGCTTGCAGCACGCCAAAGGCAGTTTCATCGCGTTCTGCCAATCGAGAAGCGAGCATGATGCCATCGGTCAATCCATCCATCATGAGCAATCCCATGTCGGCTGCCGCTTTGATTTGGAAGTCCTCCTTCACCGTGTCGCCATATTGTTGGCAGAAGATGACGGGGTTGGTGAGACGTTCTCTCCACATTTCGTGAACAAGTGCGCGAAGTTCGCCGGCACGATTGGCATGATTGCTTTGTGCAATCACCACCATCTCACTGTGTGCGCGGAGACAAGCCTTCACTTCATCGTTGAGTTGGGCGTAGCTCAAGAAAAGGAACTTGAGCGGAGCAGGATTGCCCGACACAAACATGAGATATTGAGGCACGTAGGCAGGATAAGTGCCTTTTTCTCCTGTCCAGTTAGGCGCATCTACGATGGCAGCTGGCACGCGCGATTTCCAGTCTTGGGGCAGGTTGCCACCAAAATAAGCATAGTCAGCACGAGGTGTGCCGTTGCTGTGTGAAGGCTGAGGCAGAGAAGCATCCGCTTGGTAAGACACCACTATGGGAGTGTGCTTGCCACCGATGTTGAGCACCGAGCAGGTGGGACGACGTTGTGGGTCGAGCCAGTTGAATTCGGCACAAGGTAATGCAGGGATGTGGGGATGTCCGGAACGAGGTTCCAATACATAAGACGCTAGCTTGTACGCCACGGGTATCTCTTGTTCGGGAGCTTCGGAGAGTGACACGCGGATGGTGTCTCCGATGCCGTCTGCTAGGAGTGCGCCAATGCCGACCGCGCTCTTGATACGTCCATCTTCACCTTCGCCAGCTTCGGTGACTCCGAGGTGGAGGGGGAAAGACATACCCTCGCGCTTCATGGCATCTACGAGCAAACGCATGCTTTGCACCATGATTACTGTGTTGGAGGCTTTGATGGAGATGACCACATCGAAGAACTTCTCGCGCATGCAAACGCGGAGAAACTCCATGCAGCTCTCCACGATGCCAGCAGGGGTGTCGCCATAGTGGCACATGATGCGATCGGAGAGTGAACCATGATTCACCCCGATGCGGATGGCAGTGCCGTTTTCGCGGCAGATGGTGAGCAACTTCTTGAAGCGCGTTTCAAGACGTTGGAGTTCTGCGGCATATTCTTCGTCAGTATATTCCACACTTTTGAAGGTGCGTGCAGGATCAACGTAGTTACCAGGGTTGATGCGCACTTTTTCGATGATGGTAGCTGCCAAATCTGCTACTTTAGGGTTGAAGTGCACATCTGCCACCAGTGGGGTGTGGTAGCCTCTGCGGTCGAGTTCAGCGCGGATGTTGCGAAGGTTTTCCGCTTCGCGCAGCCCTTGTGTGGTCAAGCGCACGAGGTCTGCACCAGCCTCAATGATGCGGATGCATTGTTCCACGCTAGCTTCCGTGTCTGTGGTCAGTGTGGTGGTCATGCTCTGCAAGCGCAGCGGATTTCCACCACCTATTGTCGTGTTTCCCACCTTCACAGCGTGGCTGCTTCGGGGGGAGTAGTTAAAAAGATCCATGAAATAGGGAGAAGAGTGATAGATTGTTATGTCTATGTAGGCAGACTCTGGTGTCTTCTTTTGTAAGTCACCAGAGTCTGTATTTGCGTTTTGAAAATGCACTCAGCTTTTGTGGCACATTTCCTTTTCAGGTCAAGTGCTTAGCACTTAAATTTGTATTGTGTTGCTGCAAGTTCTTCGTTAGCTTTCACGATTTTCTGCTTCAAACCGTCCTTGTAGTTGGCGAGCTTTTGTGCCACAGTTTCGTCAGAAAGGGCTATCATCTGCACCGCCAAAAGGGCAGCGTTGAGAGCACCGTTGACACCGACAGTAGCCACGGGGATGCCAGGAGGCATTTGTACGATGGAAAGGAGGGCATCCAAGCCATCGAGCATACCTTTGATGGGCACGCCAATCACGGGCAAGGTGGTGTTGGCGGCTATGACTCCAGGAAGAGCGGCTGCCATGCCTGCTGCTGCGATGATCACTCGAAGCCCACGGTCTTTAGCTTCGCGAGCAAAGGTCTCCACTTCGGCAGGAGTGCGGTGGGCAGAGAGCGCATTGATTTCAAAGGGAATCTCAAGTTCATCGAGAAGTTTAGCGGCTTTGTCCATCACAGGGAGATCGCTAGTGCTACCCATGATGATGCTTACGAGTGGTTGCATAAGAAAAAGAAATTATAGGGTTGGGGGGGAATAATGACTAAGGATGTGTATAGGCTGTTCTAGAGAGGACATTGCCAGACGAGGAGGAGATGACTGCTGTGGATACAAGACATTTCCAGAGGAGTCAAGCACGAGCATGTGGACTAGTGCATTAGAAGAACAGCACGATGCCCAGTCCGCAAAAGAAACCTACGATAACGCCAAATAAGAGTTCGCTGTAGTTGTGCATCTTCAGGATCATTCTACTGCTGCACACGGCACCAGAGAGCAAAATCGCCCAACAAATCCAGAAGGTTGCATCGAAGTGAAACACCAGAGAAAAGGCGATGATCATGCCAATTACGCCTCCCGAGGCAGCGGCATGGGTGGAAATTTTGATTTTCAAGTTGATCAGTGCGCAAACAATCTGAATGAGCAAGCCCGACATGATGACCGTGGACAGGAATAAGGGCATGCGATAGAGGCGCATGAGGAGAAAAAGGCTACTATAGCAGACAATGTTGATGATATAGGGCACAAATCTACGCTCGCGCTGGCTCATCTGGTGACTGGTCCATCCGTTGATGGTGCGATACATGCGGATGGCGATGAGGGGAAACACCCACGTGAAGAGGATGACAATGCCCGCAAAGGCAAAGCGGTAGGCGTTGGGCAACTGATTCAGATAGCTAAACACCAATAAGAGTGTGACTGCCACCGTGGGAAGATAGAAGGGATGGAAAAGCCATGAAATGGTTTTTGCCGAAAGTAGCGCATATTTGTTGCGCAGCGATTGATGTGGGGTGGACATATCAGGGAGTTGTTATGAAGAACGATGGGATGGGGTGGAGCAAATGGGGCTTATCTTCGCAGCCCAGCTTTGGCGATGCCCAGTTGCTCGCGATATTTCGAGACGGTGCGTCGTGCCACTTTCAGTCCGCGTTCGGCAAGTCGTGTTGCTACAGCCTCGTCGGAGAGCGGTTTGCGTTTGTCTTCGGCAGCAATAATTTCCTGTATTGCTGCCTTCACCTGGCGTGCTGCCACGGTTTCTCCATCGGCAGAGGTGAATTGTGTGGAAAAGAAATAGCGCAAAGGATAAGTGCCATAGTCCGTTTCCACATATTTGGAGTTGATAGCGCGCGACACGGTGCTCACATCTATGTGAGCGCGCTCAGCAATGTCTTTAAGCACCATGGGGCGAATCAGACTTTCGTCGTCGTCATTGACGAAGAAGTCTTTCTGCAGTTCCACGATGGCTTCCATCACCGCCTGAAGAGTGTAGTGGCGGCGGCGCACACTGTCGATGAAAGATTGGGCAGCACTCACTTTTTGTCGAGCGTAGATGAATGCCTCCTCTTGACTGCGCGACAGTTGTAGCGACTTCCCCTCTTGGGTGGCACGATCTTTTGCCGCACGGTGCATCACCAATGTTTCTGCAAAGGCAGGACTCACCCTCAGTTCGGGGAGTTGTCCGCGCTGTTGCTGCACAATGGGCGTGCCATCGCGGTCGATGGTGACGCGGAAGTCAGGCACCACGGTGGGCGCTGACGCATGGATGCCCTCAGACAACACACTACCAGGACGCGGATTCAAGCGACTGATGTCGTGGCGGATGTGCTCCACATCCTCGTCTGTGAGCGAGAGTTTGGAAGCAATCCGATGCCATCTCGAGTGCATCAAATCGTCGAAGTAGCGGTCTACCACGATACGTGCTGGAGCATCGGGCGAAAGTTGGAGCAAAAGGCATTCTCTCAAATTTCTAGCACCGATGCCTTTAGGCTCAAACTGTTGTAAGAGTTTGGCTAAGCGATTGATTTCTTCGGGAGTCGTGTCGATATACTCCTTAAAGGCGAGTTCGTCGCAGAGAGTTTCGTCATCTTTCGAGAGAAAACCATTTTCATCGAGTGACCCCACGAGATAGACCATAATTGCCATCTCATGTTCGGAAAGAGAAAGTTCGCCTATCTGTCGATAAAGTTCGTCATACGACGAATCTTCGCTACTGATTTGGCGTTCGCGTCCGTTGTCTTCCCCTCGATTGTTGTAGGCTTCGCGCAGGGTGTCGGGCACATCGTCGAGGGTGCGGTAGTCGCCGAGTTCATCTTCTAGGCGCGCTGTTTCTCTTTCGCTATCGTTGAGACCATCTTCTGCGTCATTTCCCATGAATGCGGCATCGTCTGGGCTGTCGTCCTCGCTCACCTCGAGGGCTTCGTTGTCCAGTAGTTCATTTTGCAAGCGAGTTTCAAAGTCAGCCAAGGGCATCTCTACGATGGTAGAGAGCAAAACTTGTGCGCTCGAGGTGTTTTGCACCTGTTGCTGTTGCTGAGAGTGTTGCAGTCCTTGGCGTTGTGGCATAGAGAAATAGGAGCTTTTGAGAGAAACATTGAGCAACTGTCAAGAAACAGTGCTTGGATGTACTGCAAATTTACTAAGTTTTTTGCGATAGAGGCTCTAATTCTTCGAAAAATAGTAGTAACTTTGCCCATACATCGCCATGTGCCTCTATATCACTCCCTATGCGCTTGTCTAATTTACTTTCCCAAATAGCAGAACTCAGTAATAAGTCTTGGATCAATGTTGCCATCACCGCTTTTATCAGTGTGGTGGCGATTTTCATTGCCTTGCCCAAGACCAACCTCACGAGATATGAGGTCGATATTGACAAACCTTGGCCCTATCCTCGCCTGATTGCACCTTTTGAACTCCCTGTGAAGAAGGGAACGGAGCATATCCAACAAGAGAAAGATAGCACGCGCAAGGCTTTTGCTCCTTATTTTGAACTCATGCCGAATGTGGCGCAAACTCAAATCGAGCGATTTGAGCAGGATTGTCGTGCCGGAAAATTGGGACATTTCAGTGCTGGAGAGATACTGCATGCGGTCAACAAGCTCAAAGAAGTGTACCGCGCGGGCGTCATCTCGAGCGAAGACATGAACAAAGTGCAGCAAGACGAATACGCACAAGTGCAAATCGTGGTGGGCACCACCTCCACTCTGCGCGAAAGTCGTTTTTTACTCACGAAAAGTAGTGCACGCGAATATCTCCTTTCCGACAAATCCTTGGAAGAGGATGGAGCGCTTCTCAATCAGCTAGACAATTACATCAACATCAACCTCACCCTCGATAAGGAAAAAAGCGCAGCGGCTCTCCAAGAAGCCCTTGGAGAAATCGCAACCATCGCTTATCTCAAACCTGCAGGCGCTAAAATCATTGACCGAGGTGACATTGTCACGCGCCAACGTCAGTTGGAAGTAGAGTCGTTCAACGATGAACTCAATCTGCGCAATGATACACAGAAAAATGTGTTGCTTTTCTACATTGGTCGGTTAGGATTGATCATCACTTGCATCGGAGTGATAATCTTGTATCTCAAGCTCTTCCGACCTTCTTATCTCAGGTCGGCACACAGGATTCACCTCATTTTCGCGCTCATTACCTTCGTCTGTATCATCGCCTCCTTGGTGCAGAAAATCAATTTGGCACCTCTCTACGTCATCCCCTTCGTCATGGTGCCCATCGTGCTACGCATCTTCACCGATTCGCGCACTGCCTTCGTGGCACATCTTGTCACGGTGCTCCTTGTTTCGTTTTCGAGTCATGGCGATCCGATATTCATTCCCATTCAAGTGTTGGCAGGACTTCTTGCCATCTACACTTTGAGTGAACTCTCTGAGCGTTCGCAAATCCTGCGCACTGCTGCCATCGTCACTGTCGGCACTTCCCTCTTTGTCTTCTTCTACGAGTTGGCAACACTCAATGTCTTTAACCGAGACACCGGATTGGAGCAAATTATCTTCGGGCTTAATCTGGAGCGTTATCGCGACATCTTCATCAGCGGTGTCGCACTCCTCTTCACTTATCCGTTACTCTATCTCATCGAGCGCATTTTTGGCTTCACTTCTGCCGTTACACTCATCGAATTGAGCAACATCAACAACCCCATGTTGCGCCGTTTGGCAAAGTTGGCACAAGGCACCTTCGTGCATTCCATGCAAGTGGGCAATCTCGCAGCAGAGGTGGCAGACAAAATCGGAGGTGACGTGCTGTTGGTGCGTACCAGTGCGTTGTATCACGACATCGGCAAGATGCTCAATCCGGGATTCTTTACCGAAAATCAAGGGGCGCTCAATCCGCACGATATGTTGCCCGAACAAGAGTCGGCGCGCATCATCATAGAGCACGTCACCGAAGGCGTGCGATTGGCAGAAAAATATCGTCTCCCCAAGTCGATTCGCGACATTATCTTGACCCACCACGGCAATTCCCTTGTCCGCTATTTCTATGTCCAAGCCGTCAATAAATATGGCGAGGAGCATGTCAATGAAGCAGACTTCCGCTATCCAGGTCCTAACCCCAGTACCCTCGAACAAGCCATCATCATGATGGCAGACTCCGTGGAAGCCGCCTCACGCAGTCTGAAGGAACACACCGAAGAGTCTATCTCCCAACTGGTCAATCGCATCATCGATGGACAAGTGGCTGATGGAGCCTTCAATAATTGCCCCATCACCTTCCGCGACATCTCACAAGCCAAGCTCACCCTCATCGAAAGTCTCAAAACCATCTATCATAATCGCATCTCGTATCCCGAACTCAAATCGCAAACGTCCATCATTCCCATGACACATCGTGGACTATTCCCCACGAGTCGGGAGGTAGATTAAAATTTCTTCTTTCTTGCAAAGGGAGGTCTTTGTCGCAAGTACCAACTCCTCATGTTATAACCCATAAACTGATGATTAAACACTTCATGCTGGGAGCTGTTGCGCTCTATGCCTTGGCTAGTTGCACTGCAGAAAGTCCCATCGACACCCAATTACCTCACCCACTGACGGCGCAAAATGTGGCATCGCCCACAAGTTTTGACTATGATCCCGCGCATTTCGCCACCCCCGATACGAAGAGTGAAAATCTCACGTACCTCGGAACAGTGAATGGTACACCCGCAGCCAACAAAATTTTATTGGCGATGGATCCCAAGGTGGCACTGACACTTTCAGACTATCCCGAACTCACCACGAAGCAGTTTGAAGAAATCAAGGCAAAAGCTACGGAAATCACACAAGGTGCGAAAAACCAAACGGAAGCCCTCCGACGCATCCACGACTACCTCACCAAAAACATTCAATACGACAAGGACGGAAAGGGTGCAGAGCTTGCAGGTGATGGGCAAGACTCCAACTCGCCCTACAACGTTTTTATCCACAAAACCTGCGTGTGTCAGGGTTATGCCAACCTGCTCCGCGTGATGGCGATTTCGCAAGGCATCCCCTCGGTGAGCCTCAATGGTAATCTATTTGGGGGTAAAGGTACCTACTACTATGGTGGACATGCTTGGGCTGCCGCCTTGGTCGATGGAAAATGGATTATCGAAGATCCCACCAACGGCAATTTCTATCCCATGAACCCTGCTGATGCTTATGCTGCCGACTTGCAGACTACTTGGATTTCGCCTGCCGTCTTTGAGAAAGATGGTTTCGTCCTTGACTTTCACGAAGTGCATCTCAATGTCGCTGAGGTGAAATCGCAAGACCCCATTCTCACTGTGCCTTATAGCTATGAGTATGATGCAAAGCGACACAAGTCTTTCCGCATCACGAGCTTTAATCCTCACAAGATGTTGCCTGATGCCGTGAAACAAATCTATTTAGGCGACAATATCGTCTCGCTCGGACAAGGATTGGTTGGTCTTTCTCGTTTTGGCAATCAAGTGGAAGCCGTGCACGTTTCGCCCAACAATAAGAAACTATGTAGTGAGGATGGTGCGGTCTATCGTTGTCATCCCAAGAATAAGGAGCGTGTTATTGACGAACTGATTTATGTGCCCACTCAGAAGAAGAGCCTAAAACTCCTTCCTTTGCCACGTTTGGAGAAAAACACTGTGGTAGGCTGTGCCGAACTCGAAGAGGTGTACATCCTTCCAGGCACGAAAGTCCTCGAGGCTTACGCTTTTGAGCGTTGTCCCAAGCTCCGCAAGGTCTATCTGCCCGAAGATTGCAAAGTGGAAGAAGGCGCCTTTGCCGAACGCTCCAAAGAGGTTGAGCTCGTGCGTGGCGACTTCACTGGCATCCGTCGCGTGCGTCGCTGATTACATTTTAGGCATGTTCTATAAATATCGCCCTAAGATATTGGTAGAACCTGCCTTTATTTTTGCTCTCTATTCACTGTTCATTCCATGATGTTGCCCTCCTATCGTCTTCTTCCTCGCATCTTGCGGTGGTTTCGTCGTTTTCGTCAACGCCGCGGCTACGGTGTGCATTCGCCCTTTGCCTTTGAGTGGATCACCGATGTGGTGTATCTTCAGAAGGCGCAATACTATGCCTATGCTCACCTCGCTGAGCAGCATGAGGCTTGGCAGGGCGTGCTTTCGGTGAAAGATGCACGGCTGCTCTTTCGCATCGCCAATCATCAGCGTGCGCAGCGCATGTTGGTCGTGGGGCAGGGCATTGAGCGCGAAATCCACTATCTCCAAGCGGCACGCCCTTCTGCGCAAATCGTTCATCTGCCCGATGCTTCCTCTGTGGAAAAGGCACTTTCCTCCGAAACCTCGCCAGAGCAGCCCTTTGACTTTGTGTTGTGGATGGCAGCCGAAAGCCCTTCGTTGCCCGTCCTCTCCCACTTGTGCACAAGGAT
>JABZGM010000210.1 GCA_015259235.1 Alloprevotella sp.
ATCTATGATTCTAAAAGAAATTCTTAGCCATGTGGAGATGCTCGACAGCCATGGCGACTTAAACTGCGACATCTGCGGCATCGACATTGACTCTCGTCAAGTCTCAGAAAATCATCTCTTTGTTGCCGTCAAGGGAACTCAAACAGATGGTCACGCCTTCATCGAAAAAGCTGTGGCACAAGGCGCACGCGCTGTGGTGGTGTGCGAAGATTTCCCCACAAATATGCCCGAAAACGTGACCTTCGTTCGTGTTGCCAACACCGAACAAGTGGTGGGCGTGCTCGCTACAACCTTTTATGGCGACCCTACAGGAAGATTTGTCAATGACTCCTCCACTTCTGCACCCGATGTGGCGCAAAACGCAGCAACAACCGAGGGAGAGACGATACCAAAAGCACCTTTGAAACTCGTGGGTGTCACAGGCACCAATGGTAAAACTACCATTGCCACGGTGCTCTATCAACTATTCCGCGGACTAGGCTACAAAGTAGGATTGGTGTCTACCGTGTGCAACTACATCGACGACAAAGCGGTAGAAGCTACTCACACCACTCCCGACCCAATCTCACTCAACAAGCTCCTTGCCGACATGGTGGAAGCTGGATGCGAATATGCCTTCATGGAATGTTCTTCACACTCCATCCATCAGCACCGCATTGGAGGATTGAAATTTGTGGGAGGTATTTTCACCAATCTCACTCGCGACCACTTGGATTATCACAAGACATTTGAGAACTATCGCGATGCGAAGAAGATGTTCTTCGATGGTTTGGACAAATCTGCCTTCGCCATCACCAATCTCGACGATCGCAATGGCGCAGTGATGGTGCAAAACTGCAAAGCACAAGTGCGCACCTACAGCACACGCAGCATGGCAGATTACAAAGGTCGTATTGTGGAAGAAAGCATCGAAGGCATGCTGCTCGACATCAACGGCAGCGAAGTAAGTGTCCCCTTTGTGGGACGTTTCAACGTGAGCAACCTCCTCGGTGTCTATGGTGCTGCCGTGATGTTGGGAGAAGATTCAGCCGAAGTGCTCCGCGTGCTCTCCACCCTTCGCCCTGTCAATGGTCGTTTTGAGGCTATCCGCTCACCCAAAGGTTGCAGCGCCGTCATCGACTACGCTCACACGCCCGATGCTCTGGAAAATGTACTCACCGCTATTCAGGAGATTGTCAACGGCAAAGGACAAATCATCACCGTTTGTGGTGCTGGTGGCAACCGCGACAAGGGCAAACGTCCACTCATGGCGCAAGAAGCTGCAAAACGCTCCGATCGCGTCATCATCACCTCCGACAACCCTCGTTTTGAACGTCCAGAAGATATCATTGCCGACATGCTTGCAGGTTTAGATGAAGCCGCACGTGCCAAGACACTTGCCATCACCGACCGCCGCGAAGCCATCCGCACTGCTGCAGCTTTGGCACAAGCAGGCGATGTCATCCTCGTGGCAGGTAAGGGACACGAACCTTATCAGGAAATCGAAGGTGTGAAACATCATTTCGACGACCACGAAGAAGTACGTGCCGCCTTTGGCATCGCTTAAATAAACCGCTGCGAGTGTGAAAGACCGCAATCTGCTACGAGTGCATACAAAGCACACGTAAGCACGCACGCAAGCACGCACACACGCACACACGTAAGCACACACATCAACGGTACAACCAGCATACTTCATTAATAAGTACAAGCATTCACGCTTCGCTGAGTATATATCATTTATAGTATAGGACAATGCTCTACTATCTCTTTCGTTTTCTCGGACAATTTGGCATCCCTGGTGCTTCCATCTGGGGCTACATCTCCTTCCGCGCCTTGTTGGCACTGATACTCGGACTCATCATCTCCATGTGGTTTGGAGAACGATTCATCCGCTATATGCGCCGTCGCAATATCGGTGAAACGGCTCGCGACGCTAGCATCGACCCTTTTGGTGAAAAGAAAGTTGGTGTACCTTCCATGGGAGGTATCATCATCATTGTTGCGATCCTCGTGCCTACCCTCCTTCTCGGACGACTGCGCAACATCTACACCATCCTCATGATTGTCACCACTTTGTGGTTCGGACTTCTGGGTTTCTTAGACGACTACATCAAGATTTTCAAGAAAAACAAAGACGGATTGGCAGGGAAGTGGAAAATCATAGGACAAGTCATCATGGGGCTCGTGGTGGGGCTCACCCTCTACCTCAGTCCCGACGCTGTGATTCGCGAAAATGTGGAGCGCGGTCGTGTAGGTGACAAAGTGGAGATTGTGCACAAGAGCGAAGCGGTGAAGAGCACCAAGACCACCATCCCCTTCTTCAAGAACAACAACCTCGACTATGCCGATATCGTCGGTTTTGTGGGCGACCACAAACAAGCTCTAGGCTGGGTAGTTTTCGTGTTGATGGTCATCATCGTCACCACTGCCGTGTCCAATGGTGCCAACCTCAACGACGGTATGGACGGCATGACAGCAGGAAACAGTGCCTTCATTTGTATTGCGCTTGGCATATTAGCCTATGTGTCTAGCCACATCGAGTATGCTTCCTACCTCAACATCATGTTCGTGCCAGGATCGCAAGAACTGGTCGTCTTCATCTGCGCCATGGTCGGTGCACTCATCGGTTTTTTATGGTACAACGCCTATCCTGCGCAGGTGTTTATGGGTGACACCGGTTCGCTCACCATCGGAGGTATCATCGCCGTCTTTGCCATCATCATCCACAAAGAGCTGCTTATTCCCATCCTCTGTGGCATCTTCTTCTTCGAAAGTCTAAGCGTCATCGTCCAAACACAAGTGTTCAAGTTCTTCAAGCGCAAGGGCAAACGCGTCCGCGTGTTCAAGAGCACTCCCATTCACGATGCCTTCCGTCGTCTCGACAGCCAGCTCGACCCCACATCCCAATACGTCTTCCGCAACTGGCCCCGTGGTGCATGGCATGAATCGAAGATTACCGTGCGTTTCTGGATTACCACCATCCTCCTTGCTGCACTCACCATCATCACTCTCAAGATTCGATAACTCACTCCCTGCAAATCTCTCACAATTATGAAACTTGCTGTCCTTGGTGCCGCCGAAAGTGGTGTTGGTGCCGCCATCCTCGCCCAACAAAAGGGTTATGATGTCTTTGTCTCCGACATGGGCACCATTCGTCCACACTACAAAGAGATGCTCGATGCTCACCATCTCGCGTGGGAAGAAGGCAAACACACGCCCGAGCGACTCCTCGACGCCGATGAGGTGGTGAAAAGTCCTGGTATCCCCGATGATGCTCCCATGGTAGTGGCACTGCGTGAGAAAAACATCCCCATTCTCTCCGAACTCGAATTCGCAGCACGCTACACCAACGCCAAGATGCTCTGCATCACTGGTTCAAACGGCAAAACCACCACTACGTCGCTCATCTATCACATCCTCCAATCGGCAGGCTTCAACGTGGGATTGGCAGGCAACATAGGACGCTCGCTCGCACTCCAGGTGGCAGAAATCGAAGAGAAAGGCGATCGAGATTGGTATGTATTGGAAATCTCCTCTTTCCAACTCGACAATATGTACGACTTCCGTGCCAACATTGCCGTGTTGCTCAACATCACCCC
>JABZGM010000211.1 GCA_015259235.1 Alloprevotella sp.
TCATCCACCTACGAAGCCCAAATGACGGCTTATTTTCAGCAAAACATCTGACATTTTCATCTTTTGCCGTGACACTTGTGACAGCAAAATACATTAAATCCTTGTAGCGCGTGCGCTCCTATAGAGAGAAGGTGAGAATCAGCATTTGCTCTATCCTCTACTGACATCCATTTCCACAGACTCCTTTTCAACATAAAGACTTAAGCATGCAATACTATCACATAGCTCTATGCTCTAATACCACCTATCTGCCTTATGCTCTTGTCACTATGCACAGCATTATGGCGCATCATCGACTAGAAACCTATGAAACCTTCCATTTTCATCTGCTCACCGAGCACGCTATTGATGGGCGCAAGGATGTCCAAGAGTTTTTAGCGGTCTATCCCAAAGCAAAGTTGTCAGCACACCTCATTGACCCAAAACAATATAAACAATTTGACCATCCAGAATATACGCTCTGGACGAACATACGGGCTAATCTTCCACAAATGCTGAAAGATGTAGACAGATTACTCTATCTTGACACAGACATTTTGGTGGTGGGCGACCTACGTTCACTATTTACCCTTGATTTGGAAGGTAAATACCTGGCGATGGTAGATGAGATTTTCCTTCGCAACAGAACAGACGTCACAATACCCAACTACTTGACTTTCCCCATCTATAATGCGGGGGTTCTGCTCATGGACTTAGCGAAACTGCGAGAAATCAATTTCACCCAACAGTTTTGGGAGAAGCTCAATCAAATGTATCATATACTCACCTCTCCAGACCAAGATGTAATCAACATCCTCTGGAAAGACCATATATATGCTTTGCCCCAGACTTACAATGTGAGTTCTTTTCTCCTCGCTCGTCCTGAGACCTACATACCACAATATAAAGAAGAACTAAAAGAATGCTTGTGGTCTCCAATTATTATACATTATGCTCGCTGTGCTCCATGGTATTGGGACAGACAGAAACACCCCTTTCACCAACAATGGATTGATTTCAACAAGTCCCTCAAATACCCAGCACCACTCACTTACGGAACAAAAAATAGATGGTTGCGCTGTAAAATGTGGCTCAAATATCTCTTGCAACCCAGTTCAAGACCAATGCCCATTCCACTCGAAATCTTAAAAAAACGCTGGGCAGAAATTCCCGACGCTTAGTTACTCTTTCATCTGTTTATGGCTTCTCTCTCTCTGATTGTTCCCATCTACAACGTGGCAGAATATCTCTCCACCACACTCGACAGCATTGTTCGGCAAACGTTATCTCATTTTGAGGTGATTTTGGTGGACGATGGGAGTACCGATGGATCTCGAGAGATAGCCGAGGATTTTTGTCAACAACAGCCGCATTGGCAAATCATCACCCAAACCCAACAAGGGGTGAGCATGGCACGAAATGTGGGCACACAGCAAGCATCGGGCGATTTTGTGGCTTATTTAGATGGCGACGACTGGCTCTGCCCTCAAACACTCGAAACACTCCTACTAGCAGCCCAGCAGCATGATGCCGACATGGTGCAATGTGGATTTTTCTATGCCTACTCTGATTATTTACTCTACGACAATCGGAGACAACAGCCACAAGACGCAGCGCAACACTTTGACACTGAAACGGCATTAATGTCTTTGTGCCAACCACATCCTGTGCTCAACAATTTTCTTTGGGCTAAAGTGATGCGGAGAGACATCGCCCTGGCTTGTCCCAATCCTCCTGGGCGTGTGGCACAAGATGCTTTTGTGATGCACGAAATGGTGTCACGCTGCTCCAAAGTGGTTTGTATTCCTCAACCGCTATGGTTTTATCGTCAGCGTAACACTGGACTTTCTGGACGTTTTTCCATCAAACGTAAGGATTTACTCGAGGCTTATGAGGCGCGCATCAACTTTTGCCAACGAACAGCGCGCACGCATCTCCTAGCTGATGTGATACCCGAATATCTGGAGCAGATATTTGTGCACTGCGCAGCAGCAAAGCGCACAAAAGATGAGGAAACTTGCTCGGTGTTTGAACAGTATGCACAAAATGCCAAACAACAATATGCGCCATTGATTGAACAATATGCTCCTCATCTTTGGACGACATTACGCATCAAACAGCATCCTCTTGTCAATTTGGCACTTCGCATCAAAAACAGGCTAATGCCAACGTCAATGCTCCAGTTCTCCTACACTAATCACCCATAATATGCGTCTTTTCATTGCCATTCACTATTTGGAAATTGGGGGTGTGGAAACAAGTCTCATCAATCTCCTCTTGGCACTCGATCCTCAACGGGTTGAGGTGGATTTGCTGGTCTATGATCCACGAGGAGAAATGATGGAATTCATCCCTGGTTGGGTGAAACAAATAGAAGCTCCCAAGGCTTATCGCTACATAGAGCGTCCCTTAAAAGAGACTCTTCTGGCTGGAGAATGGCGAATGGTGTGGGCAAGACTGCGCGCGAAATGGGCAATGCGACAATACAGCAAACAGCATCATCCCAAAGATGGTAGTGCAATTTTTGGCTACATCGGTCGGTATATCACTCCCATTTTGCCTTCGCTGGCGAATCTTGGTCACTATGATTTGGCAATCTCCTATCTCACTCCCCACAACATTGTGCTGAAAAAGATAGATGCCAGCAAAAAGGTGGCGTGGATTCACACAGACTACAGCACTATTGATGTCAATGCGGCATTGGAATTGCCTGTTTGGGAGGGATTTGACCACATAGTGAGCATTTCCGACCACGTGAGCGAAACTTTTTGCTCTGTGTTTCCATCGCTTCGTCCCAAGTTGTTGCGCATCGACAATGTGCTGACCACAGAATTTGTGCGACAACGCGCACGCGGAGAGCGTCCTGACGATATGCCTTTGCACAAAGATGCGGTTCACTTGCTCACTATTGGGCGCTACTCTCATCAAAAATACTTAGACAGCATACCGACTCTCTGTCGATTGCTTCGCGAAAAAGGCATCAACGTGCATTGGTTCATCATTGGTTATGGCGATAGCACGCTCATAGATGCAGCACTTGAGCAAGAAGCGATGAGCGACTATGTGCATTTACTGGGAAAACGCGCCAATCCCTATCCCTACATCGCGCATTGCGACTGGTATGTGCAGCCTTCACGCTATGAGGGGAAATCGGTGGCTGTGACAGAAGCGCAGATATTGTGCAAACCTGTCATCATCACTGCTTATCCCACGGCAGCATCGCAGGTGACGCACGGCAAAGATGGTGTGATTGTGCCTCTCGACACTCCCGAACTCACGGCTGAGGGGATGGCAAAGTCGCTACAAGACACTGCACTTCGCCAACAACTCACTGATTATCTCACCGCTCACGACTACGGCAATGAGCAAGAGGCACAAAAGGTGATGCAACTTATGTCATAAACCCCAATCGGTCATTAGAACGTTATAGCGACCCTAGTTATTGATAATATAACTTCCTGCCATCTTTCACTTCCTTGTTAGCATCTTGTTTCTCGTTTGTTCTCGACGTAGCCCGCTACGCCTTCGAACCAACGACAAACCATCTGCTCAACAATCAAATAAAATCTATTCAGAATCTAATGACTGATTTGGGAT
>JABZGM010000212.1 GCA_015259235.1 Alloprevotella sp.
GATGTGCGGTGCGTACGGGACTCGAACCCGTGACCCCATGCGTGACAGGCATGTATTCTAACCAGCTGAACTAACGCACCATTGGGTTTGCTTAGAGAAATTGGCTTGCAACTTTGATGTTGTTGCTCGTCGTTTCTCGTTTGCGATTGCAAAGGAAATACATTTTTCCGAATCCACCAAATTATCTGCGAGTTTTTTTTGAGAAAAGTGCATTTTTCTCGGATATTGAGCCTTTTTGGCGCATATCTGTGGAAAAAATACAGATATACGTCCTGCATCCCGCAAAAAATAAGTACCTTTGTAGTTGAATTTCGTTTTGCGCATTTGTGGTTAGTTGCACGTTTAGCAATAAGCTCTATCCAGCGAAGTTCCTAAATACGCTCCTCAGTCTTGATGAAGTTGGAGGCTATCGCTTTGTATTTTGCAAAGTGTGGAGCAAAAGCCTACTCATGGCCAACAAGCACAAAAACAATAATGAAAAGTCTCAGAGAACTCTTCCGCATAGGCTATGGGCCGAGCAGTTCCCACACAATGGGGCCACGCTCTGCCGCAGAACAATATCTTCAACGTCACTCCGATGCACAACGCTTTCGCGTCACACTGTATGGCAGCTTGGCAGCAACTGGCAAAGGTCACTTGACCGATGAGGCTGTACGGGAAGTTTTGGGAGCAGAGCGCACAGAAATTGTGTGGCATCCTGAGATTGTGCTGCCTTTCCATCCCAACGGTATGAAGTTTGAATGGCTCGATGCGCAAGAAAATGCCAACGATGCCTGGACGGTCTACTCAGTGGGGGGAGGTGCATTGGCCGAAGAAGGAGATTCTGCCCAAGATTCGCCCGACGTCTACGAATATAATCGCTTGAACGACATTATGAAATGGTGCGAAGAGCGAGGAATGGACTATTGGAGTTACGTAGAAGCCCGAGAAGGACGTGAAATCTGGGATTTTCTGCGCGAAATCTGGCAGGCGATGAAGGATGCTGTTGAAAGAGGTTTAGAGCACGAAGGAGTTTTGCCTGGTGAACTCAACTTACAACGAAAGGCACCACGCTATTATATAAAGGCACTTGGCTATGGCAAAAACTTGCAATCTCGCGGTTTAGTCTTTGCTTATGCACTCGCAGTGAGTGAAGAAAATGCTGGCGGTGGTCAAATTGTCACTGCGCCTACGTGCGGATCGTGCGGAGTTTTGCCAGCAGTCCTTTATCATATAGCCAAAAGCCGTCAAGTTAGTGAAACACGAATCTTGCACGCGCTAGCCACTGCGGGTTTGGTGGGCAACATTGCCAAAACCCTAGCCTCCATTTCAGGAGCAGAAGCCGGTTGTCAAGCCGAAGTTGGTGTGGCTTGCGCCATGGCAGCAGCTGCCGCAAATTACATTTTTGGCGGTAGCTTGCAGTCCATCGAGTATGCTGCAGAAATGGGTTTAGAGCATCATCTTGGCATGACGTGCGACCCCATTTGTGGCTTAGTGCAAATACCCTGCATCGAGAGAAATGCTCACGCAGCCGCACGCGCACTCGATGCCAACATTTATGCCACGTTCTCCGAAGGCATTCACCATATTTCTTATGACAAGGCAGTGATTGTGATGGGAAAAACGGGAAGAGATTTACCTTCTTTGTATCGCGAAACCTCGGAAGGCGGACTCGCCGAAGAGTATCACAAATAAAAACTAAGTCGCTACTGTTTGGAGGTAGCGCATTTCACAGATAGTTTAATGTGGTCGCCGCGTTTCGATAAACAGATGAAACGCAATGCTACCCTTATTTTATTGAGACATCAACCCATTATGGCAGGATATTTAGTAGACGATTTGCGCAAAGTAACGACACATCGTCTTTTAGAAATGAAACAACAAGGCAAGAAAATTGCCATGCTCACCTCTTACGACTATACCACAGCCACCATTGTGGACGGCGCAGGAGTGGATTGCATACTTGTTGGAGATAGTGCCAGTAATGTTATGGCCGGCAATGTCACAACCTTACCCATCACCTTAGACCAAATGATTTATCACGCACGCTCGGTGGTGCGTGGTGTAAAGCGCGCCCTTGTGGTGTGCGATATGCCTTTTGGTACTTACCAAGTCAATGCCACTGATGGTGTGCGCAATGCCATTCGCATCATGCAAGAAACTGGAGCCGATGCGCTCAAACTAGAAGGTGGTGTGGAAATCATTGACACAGTGCGCAAGATTTTAGAAGCTGGTATCCCCGTAATGGGACATTTGGGACTCACGCCACAGAGCATCAACAAATTTGGCACCTATGCTGTCCGCGCCAAAGAAGAAGCAGAAGCAGCCAAGCTTTTGAGCGATGCTAAAGCTTTGCAAGAAGTGGGTTGTTTTGCTATCGTTGTCGAAAAAGTCCCCGCTTCTCTCAATGCCAAAGTGTGCAAGTTGCTTGAGATTCCTGTCATTGGTATAGGCGCAGGAGCTTCCGACGGACAAGTCTTGGTTGTCGACGATATGCTCGGAAAGAACAAATCATTCTCTCCAAAATTCTTGCGTCGCTACGCAGATCTTCATACCATTATGACCGATGCCATCGGACAGTTTGTGGAAGATGTGAAGAGTTCCGATTTTCCGAATCAAAACGAACAGTATTAAATGTCTGCCTATGTGGCTTAACTCTCGATATATTTTCAAAATCCTCTGTTTGGTGGGTGGTCTTTCCTTTATGGGAATCGCCACCTATGCTGACCGCAAGCCTCGCGCTTTGGCAATGGCAGAGCCATCCGAGCGAATAGTGCCAGACGTCTTGCCCAATAAACCTAAGAAAAACTCTCAGGCAACGGTGCAGATGATGCAAGTAGCTCGTGGCAATAGTCGTGTGAATACAAAATTTCGTGAGGGTATCGACGTCAGTCGTTATCAGGGCGTAGTAGATTGGGCACGTGTGGGCAATGAAGCCAATGTTAGTTTTGTCTACATCAAAGCCACGGAAGGAAGTAGCCTAGTCGATCCCACTTATACCTATAATATAGCCAATGCGCGTCAAGCAGGATTGAGCGTGGGAAGCTATCATTTCTATCGTCCAAAGGCGAGTGTCGATGAACAAGTGGCCAATATGACCTCTGTTGTGGTGAAGTCCGATCAAGATCTCGTGCCGCTCATTGACATTGAAACCACAGGTGGAGTGCCCAACGACAAATTCGTGGCTGATCTTCAAGAGTTTGTAGAGCGCATAGCTACCTATTATGGCAAAAAGCCCATACTCTACACCTATCAGAACTTTTATAATCGTCATCTTGTCGGCACATTCAAAGGCTATCATTGGGTGATGGCAAAATATAAAGACGAAGTGCCTTTACTCACGGACAATGTGGATTATATGATGTGGCAATACACACAAACCGGCCGCCTTCCCGGATTTCGTGGAAATGTCGATCGCATCCGTTTGATGGGCAATCATAATCTTTCTGCATTAGAAATGTAAGCCCGAATCTCTTTTTCTCTCGTCATAGATCCCCAAGGTTATTTGCTAAAACGACTTTGGGGATTTGCTATATGTAAAGGGAGTCTTATAACCAGGTGCTATGAAAAGAC
>JABZGM010000213.1 GCA_015259235.1 Alloprevotella sp.
CTTCTATGCTTTATTATAGTCATGGTTTAGGAGCATCTTTCGGAGGTTATGGTGACTATTTCAATGGACATCAAGACGACAATGCTATTTGCTATCTGACTTTGGCTAATGAAGTGATTCATCAGGTTAATCCTAATGCAATTACGATTGCCGAAGAAGTAAGCGGTATGCCTGGGCTTGCCCTCCCCTTCAAGGATGGCGGCTATGGTTTTGACTATCGTATGGCAATGAACGTCCCTGACTATTGGATCAAAACCATCAAAGAACTCAAGGATGAAGACTGGAAGCCATCTTCTATTTTCTGGGAATTGACCAATCGTCGAGCAGACGAACATAATATCTCATATACAGAGAGCCACGACCAAGCCCTTGTAGGCGATAAAACCATTATCTTCCGCCTGATTGATGCCGATATGTATTGGCATTTCCGCAAGGGAGACGAAAATGATCGTGCTACTCGTGGCATTGCCCTACACAAAATGATTCGTTTGGTAACTGCTTCTACTATTAATGGCGGTTATCTTAACTTTATGGGTAATGAATTTGGTCACCCAGAATGGATTGATTTCCCACGAGAAGGCAACGGATGGAGCCATAAGTACGCACGTCGTCAATGGCATTTGGTAGATGACAAAGAATTGTGCTATCACTTCCTAGGCGATTTTGATAAGGCTATGCTTAGCACGCTCAAATCAGAACGCAACATCCAGAAATTACCTGTTGTTGAAATTTGGCACAACGATGGCGACCAGGTTCTAGCATTCCAACGTGGCGATCTCTTATTCGTCTTCAACTTCTCCCCTACCACCTCCTATACGGATTATGGTTTCATGGTGAAAAAAGGAGCATACTCTGTGGTACTTAACACAGACAACCCCGATTTCGGTGGATATGGTCTTACAGACGACACCATCACCCACTTCACCAATGATGACCCCATCTTGGAAGCTGACGGAAAAGGCTGGTTGCAACTATACATTCCAGCGCGTTCGGCGGTGGTGCTCCGCAAGAAATAACTCATGAAGTCATTATTTACTTCCAACCGAAGAGTGCGTATTATCCAATACGCACTCTTCGGAGTGTTTATCTTCCACTTCACTGCTGTGTTGCATGCTGAGGACTTACTCATCCTAGGCATGCGATATTTTCCTGCGCTAACCACCCAACATCTTCTAGCCCATCCCCAATCTATTGGTAGTCTCACAACACTCATTATTCTCCCAATACTCATTGGCACAAACGAATACTGGCAGTGGATAACTCGCATTGGAAATTCTTTACGTCAGTTTGTAGCTATATTTCTATCCTTCTTTCTCATTGGGATTATTATCCCTTCGGATGAATTAAAGACTTTAGAGCATCAAACAGCACGACTTCTCGCCATAGGATTAAAAGACAAAGCTTTTGAAGTGGGGCGTAATTATCCATTCTCTACGGCAAATCTACAAGCTCTACGTATTCAAGCCCTAGAGACCAACGATAGTTTAGGTAATTACCTCTTTTCAAAACCACAGCACTATTATAATATTCAGCAACGGCGCGTGGCTCTACAACAACTTTCTATTCCTGTCAGCCAAGGCGGTTTGAACTATTTGATAAAAACAACCCATATACACCCTGAACCTCAACACATTTCCGCTCTTCTTGATGGCAATTTACCACTATTTGCCAAGACACTGCCAAGTCACTTCACTCAACATTTGAAGTCCTCACAAATTCCTCTTTACTATCGTCAAGCATTACTTCTTTATATGCGTCTAAACACGCATCCAATCCTCAATTATATTGATGATGCTACAGAGGCAAACTACAGAGACTTCTTAGATCAACAGCGCAAACTGCGACTTCAATATCCACCTACAGCCCAAGAAACTTACAGTATAGCTGAGAAGAACAAGATGAGTTTCTTCTATGGCAACACCTATTGGTACTACTTCTTCTATCAGATACCTCATCAATAAAATAGTTTAGTAGCTCATTATTTTAAGCATTCTCAAAACCATTACAAATGGACCATATCTACCGCCGCGATGTTCTCGATTTTGTCACCATCGCCACAGAGTTTTGCAAACAAGTTGAACAATGCGCAGGCAGCGAGCGCAGCGAATTTGTAAGCGTTATGCAGCGCCTACTTCCCATGATATATCTCAAAGCCTCAATGGTAGAAGAAGTGGAAGAAGGTTTTGGCTACGTAGATTCAGTAGTCACAGAGGAAGACTACGAATATGTTCGCACACAAATTTCATCAATTATGCGTGATGCAGACGACTATCTGGACGTTTTTGTGGAAAGTTTTCGCTACTCAGACGCCCCTGTAGTCTGCACCGTTAGCGAAAGTCTGGCAGATGTTTACCAAGCACTGCGCAATATGGTAGAAACTTTCCGCAGTGAAATTGACGAAGCCATGGAAGTTGCCCTATTCGATTGTCTCGAAGATTTCAAACTTCGTTGGGGACAACTCCTTTTAGGGGCAACTCGCGCTATTCATGAACTCATCGCGTCTGGTCAAACCGATGAACTTTAGTGCTCAGCAGCACAATCATTATTTCAAAAATCATGCAAGAACTTTTTGTTCGTACCGATAAAAAACTTATTCCCACCCTCCCTCGCTATACATTTGGAGGGCGTATTATCGTGGTGCAAAGCGAAAGCGAAGCCAACCGCGCGGTTGCCTATCTACGTACACAAAAAATAGTAGGCATCGACACCGAAACACGTCCCTCTTTTCGTCGGGGGCAACAACATAAAGTTGCGTTAATCCAGATTGCAACTACCGACATTTGTTTTCTTTTCCGTCTCAACTACATGGGATTTCCTGAAAGTCTTGTCAACCTATTAGAAGACGCTCAAATTGCGAAGGTGGGACTATCGCTTAAAGACGACACCCACCAGTTGACGCAACGTCATCCTGGATTTACTCCCAAACATTTCATCGACTTGCAACAAATGGCTTCGCAAATGGGTATTGAAGACATGAGCTTAGCTAAGCTCTTTGCCAACTTCTTTCGCCAACGCATTTCTAAGAATGCCCAGCTTTCCAACTGGGAAGCAGATGCTCTCGATGAAAAACAACGCATTTATGCTGCCACCGATGCTAGCGCGTGTCTATTGCTTTACGCTAAAATGCAAGAACTCACCAGTAATCAGCAGTACAAACTTATTTCAGTCTCCTAATCTCCAAACATTCGCTCAATGATAACCATACAACTACGCAGAGGTAAAGCAGAAAGTATCAAACGTTTCCACCCTTGGATCTTCTCTGGGGCAATCCAAGGTACTCATCCCCGTAACCAACACATTGAAGAAGGAGAAATCGTTCGCGTAGTTGATCACGAGGGAGCATTCATTGCACTTGGACACTATCAAATTGGCTCAATCGCCGTACGCATCCTTAGCTTTGAGGAAGTAAACATAGATGAAAACTTTTGGACCTCTCGACTGCGTCAAGCTTTTCGCATGCGTACAGCCTTGGGATATACCAATCGCGGCAAGGAACATAGTATCTATCGTCTAGTTCACGGAGAAG
>JABZGM010000214.1 GCA_015259235.1 Alloprevotella sp.
GCAATAAGCATGCCAAACACGCCAGATATTAGACTTGAATAGCGGGCTGTCAGCAATAAATTGCGGTCAGTTGCATTTTTCTTGAAACGTTGATAGAAATCTACGGTGAATGCTGTTGCAACTGAGTTGATGTTACTAGAGATTGTACTCATAGTGGCTGCAAAGATAGCAGCTATCAAAAGTCCTGCGACACCAGATGGAAGTTGACTCATCATGAAGAATGGGAAGACGATATCATTCTTTGCCATGGTGTAGTCCATTTCAGCTGGATGCGTTTTGAAGAAAGTGTACAAACCTGCGCCAATTACAAAAAAGGCAACGCTAACAAATACACTCATGACTCCATTGAGTAAGATGGAATTCTTGGCTGCTTTCTCATCTTTGGTGGTGAGGTAGCGTTGAATGACTGTCTGATCAGAGGTATAAGAAATCAAGTTATTTGCCATACCACCAATAATAACAACCCAGAAAGTGGCACTTCGATAGTCGAAAGACCAATCAAAGAGCTGAAACTTCCTATTGTCGGAGGCTATATGGAGAAAACCGCTTGCACCGCCCTCTGTGGAGAAAACCAAATAAGCAATGGCTAAAAACGCTCCTCCTACGAGGATTATGCCTTGTACGACATCTCCCCAAACCACAGCTTCAACACCACCCATGGTGCAATAAACAATTGTAATGAGCGCCATTAGTACAATACAAATATATATGTCAATGCCTGTTACTGCTGTGAGGGCCAAAGAGGGTAAGTAAAGTACTAGCGCCATGCGAGCTACCATAAATATAATAAACAAAGCAGACGCCATCAAGCGTAGAGGAGCGTTGAAACGGTGCTCTAAATACTCGTATGCTGAAGTAACATTAAGTCTACGGAAAAAAGGTAGATAATAACGAATGACTGGGAACGAAACAATTAGAATCGTTACAAGCATGGGGTAATATGTCCAGTTTGTCGCAAAAGCCTTAGCAGGATATGCCATGTAGGTGATGGCAGAAAGCATAGTTGCATAGATGCTAATACCTGCAGCCCACCAAGGTATACGACCTCCTCCTTTGAAGAAATCTTCAGCTCCATTTTCGCGCTTCATAAAGTAATATCCTAATGCTATCATCATTAGGAGATAGGCTATGAGAACTACCCAATTAAGCCAACCAAAGTTTGTGTGTGTGCCCATTTTTACCATGGTAACTTCTTTTGCACGTACCCCTGGTTTGCTCTCTCCATTGACAATCATCCATTGATTGTCCATTGAAATAACTGACATCCCAGCACGGGCTAGAAGTGGTGAACTAGTTTCTGTTACCCAGGTATTGGTGATGGTGTTGTAAATGAGCAAAGATGATCTAAACTTATACCATTCTGCATCATGTTGCAAATAATCATCACCATATTTACCTTGAATAGCAGCTTCGAAACGTTCCTTATTAACGCCGCCAAAGCATACTACGAACATACTACCGCTAGAAATGCTTGCTGCCCCAACTAAAGCAATGGCTTTTCCATCTGCCACTATGGGTGATGTTTTACGCCAAGTCCCTGCCTTTATGTCATAAATAAGACTTTCAGTTGCAACCTGATTTGAGGAGTTGGAATAACCACCAAACACTATGAATAAAGGACCATTAGCACCATTCTGTACTACTGCTGTAGCTTGAATACGAGTTGCATCAGGCATTAATGGAAGCTTTATCCATTGTTTTGCTCCTGGTTTAAGCGAAAAAGCCTGTTGAGAAGCAACACCATTGCTTTGACCACCAGCAATATATATTGTTCCGTCTGGAGTTGCAGCCCCAGCAAAGTTATCTAAAGGGAGGGGGAGTGCAGGAAGTGAAGTCGTAGTTACTCCTTTCTGCGATGTTCCTTTAGTTTTAAGCAAGAAAACTTTATCGCTACTATGTTTCCCATCATTACCACCAAGACAAACAATACCTTCTTGAGTCGTTATACTTACGCCATAGGCTAATGCATGAGGTAATTCTCCAATTTTAGTCCATTGCTTTCCACGTAATGCGTAAACAGCATTATAGAATACTTTAGCACCTCCTTCGGCTGCTGGGGTATTAGGAAAGTTGCAACCACCTGCAACAATAGCTTGTCCATCTATATTACCACTATAAGCTCCTGAAACTCCTTGATTGAGGGAGATTTCAAGAGAAGGGAGTGCTTGAAAGTTTACTTTATTAAATCGGTTGTCGTTGCCTTTTACAGAATTACTAAATGCAGATAATGAGCACATGATAAGTGCCCACAGCATAAAAAATCTAGGTTTCATGGATGATTATTGCTAATTGATTTGCTGCAAAAATACGCAATTTTGCTATATAAACCAAGCATAGTGGGCACATCGTGTTTCATTTGGTACAAGAAAAAGCAGCTACTCTGTAGAAGAGTAGCCACCTAAATATGAAAAAGCAATAAAATAGATTTGTATTGTTGGGATTCGAGGTAGAGTAGTCTTGATCAAGAAGATAAACAGGCTGGCATTATCGGCGACCGCCCACAATGATGGTGCCATTCACCTCACGTGTACTTCCGCTATTATTGTTGTTGTCTTGTTTCACGGAAGAATTGCTTCTTACTTCCCGCTGAGATTGTTGAATTTCGCGCTGTGGCTGTTGAAATACGCTGTTGCCGCGTCTTCCAGAATCATAGCTGCTGCCGTAGTTCACTCGTTCGCTTTGTCTGTTTTGAGGAACTGAGTAGTAATTACCATTACTTTGACGACCATAGCCATAATATGCTCCACCATTTCCTTGATAACCACGATAATAGTTTGACGAAACTCCATTAAAACTTGAACCACCGCGTCTGCCATCGTAGATCTCGATGTTGCTTTGTGGAGAGGAATATCGCATAGCACCATTTCCGTAATACTCAGAGGATGGAGATACGTAATATCCTCCATTATATCCCCCATAGCGTCCATCGATGATTTCATAGGAAGCATTGCCACCACGACGGCCATCCAAGATAATCAAGGGTTCGTGCTGATAGGGTTGTGCATTGAGGGGAACATTGTAATAGCGAGAATAAGAATCTCGCATACCTCCTAGGCGAAAGTCAAAAGATATGCCCGAGTAGGGAGAATTCCTGCTAGAGATGCGCAAAGCCCAATTAGAACCTTGATAGCTATCATAGCAAGAAGGTCTACCAAAATAGTAGTTGTTGGCATAGTTATAACGACTATAGATATTGAAGACCCAAGAGCCACGTCCCCAAGTAAGAGGGCGATAGAAATAGTTGGCATTGCTGTAGTCCCAATATTGGCGATTAGAAAGAATGCAACGCAAATCGTCATCTCTGTAATCTTGATATCGCTCTATATCATAGGGTGAGTTGATGGAGAGGAAGTAATCTAAGTTGACTTCGTAAACTCGTTCGTATTGAAGGGGCGTAAGATTTAGCTCATACGCCATTTTATCGGTCAAGAAATAGGCGTAATCACGAGCATCACGTACGTTCATCGCGCTTACAGAAAGGGCTGCACTAGCGAGGATAAGGGAGAAAA
>JABZGM010000215.1 GCA_015259235.1 Alloprevotella sp.
CCGCTGCGGCTGGATCGCTCCATTCATCGGAAGTGCGGGTTTTGACTTCCACAAAAACAAGTTCGCCCCAGTCGTCTGCCACGATGTCTAACTCGTAGGGATAACAACGCCAGTTGCGCGCCAAGATGTGATAATCCTGACGAAGGAGGAAAGAACAGGCGAAATCCTCACCTAAATGTCCTAGTGTGTTGTGAGAAGACATAAAATTAGACGTTAGAGGGTCGCAGACCCTTTTTTGCTCGCCACAAGTGGCTCGGGCTTATTAGACGCTAGACGTTAGAGGCTAGACGTTAGAGAGTCGCAGACCCTTTTTGCTCGCCACAAGTGGCTCGGGCTTATTAGAGGTTCTAGTTCATCTAGTATTTCTAGTCCAATCGCGCTAGCCTTCTAACGTCTAACCTCTAACCTCTACTACTTATCTTTTGCTTTTGAAAAATTGTCGCATCAGTTCCCCGCACTCCTCGGCAAGGACACCAGCGGTGACCTGCGTGCGTGGATGCAAAGCCTCAGGGGCATAGACGGAATAACCGCGTTTGGGGTCGGCAGCACCATAAACAATGCGCCCTACTTGCGCCCACGCCAAAGCCCCAGCGCACATCACACAGGGTTCGACAGTGACATAGAGCGTGCAGTCGCTCAGATACTTCCCACCGAGGACATTGGCAGCAGCGGTGACGGCTTGCATCTCAGCATGAGCCGTGACATCATTGAGGGTTTCGGTGAGGTTATGACCGCGCGCAATGATGCGATCTTGACACACTACCACCACTCCCACCGGCACCTCGTCGCGATCGGCAGCCATTTGCGCTTGTTCCAAAGCGCGGAGCATATATTGTTCGTCTGTTGTCATTCTTTTGGGTTGAAATCATGGAGCAAGAAAGCCCCACTTATTATAAAGAGCAAGAAACCAAGGGGAGAAGAGGAAGAAACAAAGGTAGAAATCCAAATACATGGAGCGATAAGACAGCGCAATGTGCTAGCCTTTTTTCATGCTCAGTGCGATTCTTCCACGAGCCTTGTCCACTTCCACCACACGCACTTCCACTTGTTGCTGCACTTGCACCACTTCGGCGGGATCTTTCACAAAGCGATCCGCCAGTTGCGACACGTGCACCAGGCCTTTCGTCTTGATGCCTAAGTCCACAAATGCGCCAAAGTTGGTCACATTGGTCACAACTCCAGGCAGCACCATACCAATTTCCAAATCATCGATGCTGTGCACGCGCTCCTCAAATTGGAACACCTGCGCTGTGCCACGAGGATCTCTGCCAGGTTTGTCAAGTTCTGCCCAAATATCGTGGAGCGTGGGGAGCCCTACTTCGGCAGTGCAATAGCGTTTGAGGTCTATTTTCTGTCGAATCTCAGGATGCGCGATGAGCGACTGAAGGTCAGTTCCCGCATCACTCGCCATCTTTTCCACCAGCGCATAGCGTTCGGGATGCACAGCTGTGTTGTCGAGAGGGTGCTTCGCTTGGGGAATGCGCAAGAAACCTGCGCATTGTTCAAAGGCTTTCGCCCCAAGTCTGGGGACTTTCAATAGTTCTTTGCGCGAAGCAAACGCCCCATGTTCGGCACGATAATTGACAATGTTTTGCGCCAATGCCGCTCCGAGTCCGCTGACATAGGTGAGGAGATGGGCGGAAGCCGTGTTGAGATTCACCCCCACGGCATTCACGCAGTGCTCTACGGTGTGATCTAGCGCGCGCTTCAGGGCTGTAGCATCCACATCGTGCTGATATTGTCCCACACCGATGGCTTTCGGGTCGATTTTCACCAACTCTGCCAGCGGATCTGCCAAACGGCGGGCGATGGACACCGCACCACGCACGGTAACGTCGTGGTCAGGAAATTCTGCGCGAGCCACTGCCGAAGCTGAATAGACGGAGGCTCCGTCTTCGCTCACCAAGAAAATGGGGATTTCGTCCCAATTCACCTCAGCATTCACCTGAGATTTCAGACTGCGCACCAGTTCTTCGGTTTCACGTCCTGCCGTACCATTACCAATCGCCACGGCTTCTACGCGATATTGCTTCGCCAATTTCTGCAAGGTGGCTGCGGCAGCGGCGCGGTCTTTCTTGGGTTCGTGAGGATAAATCGTGGTATTGTGCAAGAGATCGCCTTGTTCATCAAGACAAACCACCTTACATCCTGTGCGAAAACCAGGGTCGATGCCCATGATTCTGCGCGAACCGAGAGGCGCAGCGAGGAGCAGTTGTTGCAGATTTTGTGCAAACACGCGGATGGCTTCTTCGTCTGCCTGCTGTTTACTCTGCGCAGCAAACTCTGTTTCGATGCTGGGGCGCAACAATCGCTTGTAGGCATCGGCGGCAGCAGTGGCGATTTGCGCTGCCGCTGCTGTGTTGGGGCGCAGAAAAGGTCGGGCGATGCGGTCGGCTGTCCCACTCTCGTCGGCAGGAGCGATGGACACGCGTAGCATGCCTTCCGATTCTCCGCGACGCATCGCCAACAGACGGTGGGAAGTGCAGCGACGCAAGGGTTCGCTCCAGTCGAAATAATCGCGATATTTAGCCGCCTCTTCCTCCTTGCCTTTCACAAGTTTTGAAGAAATCACGGCTTCTCTGCCAAAGACATTGCGGAGACTCTGTCTGCTGCGTTCGTCTTCGCTGATTTGCTCTGCGATGATGTCGCGCGCACCTTGCAGGGCAGCCGCTACATCGGGCACCTCGTCGGTAAGAAAACGCTCGGCTGCTAACTCTGGATCGTCTTGCGGACGGAGCAGCAACTTCTGAGCGAGAGGTTCCAATCCTCGTTCGCGCGCCACCTGCGCCTTGGTGCGGCGTTTGGGTTTGAAGGGGAGATAGAGGTCTTCCACCTCGGTGGCATCCCACGATTGTGTGATGCGCTGGCGCAACTCATCGGTGAGTTTGCCTTGCGCTTCGATGGTTTCGAGCACAAAAGCCTTGCGATGCTCAAGTTCTTGGACTTTGCGGTATTCATCTGCCACTGCTGCCACCTGCACTTCGTCGAGTGCGCCCGTGGCTTCCTTGCGGTAGCGAGAAATAAAGGGAATGGTTGCCCCCTCATCCAAGAGTTTGAGGGTCGCTTCTACTTGTTTATCGCGCAGGTTGAGGCGTTGCGCTATAAGATGTTGGATCGTCATTGAGAGGATTTGCCTATTATAGATAAGGAGTCTTCTAGGGGTTTGTAGGCACTCTTCATCGTCAATGAAGGTACTCTACATTTCGCTGCAGATGTCTACACTGTCACAACAGAACATCTAAATGATCATTGTAGATGCTCTACAAAATCACTGCAACTGTGGATAAGGTGAAGATTAGACCAACGCACAAAGAGGCGGCATTGTCCTTTTGCGCGAGAGCCCATGCCCTGAAGTTCCAACAAATTTACGACATCTTGGGCATCCTACCAAGGTTTTCGCTCTATAGTTGGAAACTCTCATTTTCATCGAACTCAGCTTATAGCCTCAATTTGACCTATAGACCAATTTGGAACACTATCAAAAGCCTTAGTAGAAAAGATG
>JABZGM010000216.1 GCA_015259235.1 Alloprevotella sp.
CCCGAACTCGCAGCCACCTACCGCACCCTCCGTGCACGTCACAGTGCCTTTGAAGGCGTACGAGCTGCCAAAGAGCGCGCAGCCCGTGGCGACCGCGGCAAGTTTGAACGCCGCGACGACGATCGCCGTTCTTTCTCTCGTGCTCCACGCAGAGAAGGTGACGATTTCCGCGGTAACCGCGACTTCAAGCGTCGCGATGACAGATTTGAAGGACGTGGCGACCGCAACCGCGGTGATCGCGACCGTGGCGACCGCGGTGAAAGACGAGGCGGATACGACAAGCGCGGTGGTTTCGACCGCAAGCCCCGTCAAGAAGGCGGTTTCTCTCGCCCCAATCGCGGTGGAAATCTCCGCAAACGTCGCGAAGACTAAGGATTCACCCCCTACATCATTCCCACAAGTTGGCAAAATCAGCTTGTGGGAATGAACAATTTTCTCCCCACACCTCACAAAAACCTACTATCATATTGGCATGAAATACAAATTTCTCTTCTTTCTGCTCCTGCCATTTCTTTTCCTTACCGCTATGGCACAAACCAAACAACGTCCCACTCTCGACGACCTCATGTGGGGCGGCACCAACTATTGGAATCTCCAACCCCCATCCGTTCAAACCACATGGTGGGGCGATGCTTTAGTGCAAACCAATGTCAACGATGTGCGCATGATTCTCGATGCGAAAGGCAAAAAGCTCGGCACAGACGGACAGGTGCTGTTCGATCTCTCTGCCCTTAATAGCGTCCTCGACACTGCTCGCTATGGCAAAGTTTACAATCTCATCGGCACCACCTTCCCCGAAGGCACAAAAACCGTAGCCAAGATCACACTCGCCAAGGCTATTGTAGCCTACGACTGGAAGCAAAAAGCCATCGTTTGGTCCCTTCCGCTCCAAAGAGGCATCGGTCATCAAGACTTCTGCAATGCCTCTCGTTCCCTCGCTTTCACCAAAGACTACAACCTCTTTGTCACCACCTCCGACGGTCGCACTCACCAAGTGTCTACCGATGGTAACCGCGAACTGCTCTACGGCACTTCTGTTCACCGCGACGAGTTTGGCATCCACAAAGGCACCTTCTGGAGTCCCAAGGGCGATCAACTCGCTTTCTATCGCATGGATCAGTCCATGGTAACAGACTATCCACAAGTCAACACTTTGGTGAGCCCAGAAGTGCGCATTGCTCAACCCGATCCCGACAAATATCCCATGGCAGGTATGGCGATGCACAAAGTCACTGTTGGCATCTTCTCTCCTGCCACCGACCGCACCGTTTGGTTGGAACTAGGCGATGTCACCGACCGCTATTTCACCAACCTCTCTTGGAGTCCTGATGGCAAAACCCTCTACATCATGGAGGTACCACGCAGCCAAAAGCGTTGCGACCTCGTGGCTTATGACGCCACCACGGGTAAACGCCTCAAGACGCTCTACACCGAGACTAACGAACGCTTCGTAGAACCTCAAAATCCGCTCACCTTCCTCCCTTGGGATGAGCACAAGTTCATCTACCAAAGCGAGCGCGATGGCTTCAACCACCTCTACCTCTTCGACACCAACGGCAAGATGCTCCGCCAACTCACGCAGGGCAAGTTTGAAGTGCTCGACCTCCTCGGATTCAACACCGCAAAGCGCAGCATCATCGTTCGCACCAATGAGAGCGGACACATCCGCGAAAACCTCTATGCCGTGGATTTCAAGACCGGTCGCCGCACTTTGTTGGACAATGGCGTAGGCTTGCACCGCGCTAGCCTTTCTGAAAACGGTCGCTATCTCCGCGACACTTGGAGCACACCTACTGACTACCGCCACATCGACATCAAGAGCACCGAGAAGAAACAAACCCTCTCCAGCCTCCTCAATGCCGAAAATCCATGGCGCAACTTCACCATGCCTGAAGTGGAAAATGGCTCTATCCTCGCTGCCGATGGGAAGACCCCACTCTACTATCGTTTGGTGAAACCCGTAGACTTCGACCCCACGAAGAAATATCCTGCTGTGGTCTATGTTTATGGCGGTCCTCATGCCACCAACGTCAAGGAGTCGTTCAACTATCAAGCCCGCCCTTGGGAATACTACATGGCGAATCGCGGCTATATCCTCTTCATCCTCGACAACCGCGGTTCTGGTGATCGTGGTTTCGACTTCGAGAGCTGCACTCACCGCCATCTCGGCAAGATTGAGATGGAAGACCAAATGAAGGGTGTGGAAAAACTCACTTCGCTGCCCTATGTCGATGCCAATCGCCTAGGTGTCCACGGTTGGAGCTTCGGTGGATTCATGACCACCAACCTCATGCTCACCCACCCCGACGTCTTCAAAGTCGGTGTAGCCGGTGGTCCCGTCCTCGACTGGAAATACTACGAAGTGATGTATGGCGAACGCTATATGGAAACGCCACAATCCAACCCCGAAGGCTACGCAGCTGCTAGCCTCGTCAATCGCGCCAAAGACTTGAAAGGTCGTTTGCAAATCATCGTAGGCTACAACGATCCCACTTGCGTTTTGCAACATTCTCTCATGTTCCTCCGCGCCGCCGAAGATGCAGGCACGCAACCCGACTATTTTGTCTATCCTGGTCAAGGTCACAACATGTCTGGTCGCGACATGCTCCACCTCCACGAGCGCATCACCCGCTATTTTGATGACTTCCTCAAATAGTTCCTGCGCACCACTCATCCCTGCATGAAAAGTTGTGCCACACGCATACAAAATCCTCCCACTCTCAACTTGAGAATGGGAGGATTTTTCGTTTACCCCAAAATGTTCTATCGCTTGTTCAATAACCACGTAAGATGGAGCATAATATACTGACGTAGATTATTATAGATGCTCTCTGTATTACTTTGTGCATTCACAAAACGTACTACATTCTTGCGCTGTCCAAGTAGATCGAAAGCCTCAAGGCTTATAGAGAACTTATGGGAAAAAGCCTTGGTGAGGTTCGCATTCCAGATAAACTCGTTGTCGTTCATTGACTCATCGTTGTATCCTCGGCGGCTAATGGTGCGTAAGTCTGTTTGCAAACGCATTGACCAAGGAAGTTCCGCATAAATGCTTACATGAGAACCGAAGGTTGTAGCATGAAGTGGCTTAAAATTATCGCGAATAGAAGCCGAACGATGAAAATGAACATACGGAGCTAGTTCACCGCGTATCTTTGTATTTGGAATAGTAAATGAATAGTTTATTTCCTCAATGAAATAATAGTTATGCACCGTGCTTGGTTTGTCAGCTTCTTGAAGCGATAGACCATTGTATTCTACACTTTTCGTGTAGTTGAAGGAAATCTTATTGGTGAGTTTATGGGTGTATCTGGGAGTGAGAAACACTGCGTCTTCCAAAGAGGCTTGCAGGTACTGATTGCCGTTGACGCTTCTAAACTTGGATGTTGTTACCCCTGTACGCTTATTGTATAACAACATGGAAGAGGTGAGCCCATCGGTGTAGGTGTAGTTCATGTTCACCGTATGATTGTGTCTCATTGTTGGAG
>JABZGM010000217.1 GCA_015259235.1 Alloprevotella sp.
CACCATTATCAACCATAGGTAGAAGCCGAAAACCTCATGAAAAGAGTAGGCTGCAATTTCTAAATTTATTGTCATGAAAACCAAAAGACCCACTCAACCCGAACTGAACCTGACGACGCAGTCACTCTGCGAGGTTGATGTCACACCTTCCTTCATTGGAGCACCAGCTATGTTCACACAAAAAAGAAGTAATATGTTAGTTTCTCGTTTCTTATTCTTGGTTTGTTTTTTATCCTACTCTCTTGTCGGTTTCTCTCAAAAACTTGATGGGCAAATGGAACTCAGAGAGGCTTATACCTCCTTATGTGAACAGCCCAGTGACAGCGTTCGCCAAGTTCGTTTTTTTCAAGCCTATCCTGCAACATTCTTGGAATTACAAAGTTGTTTCGTAGAAACTCGGTTTCAAAACCACGTCATAGATTACGTTCCCTATTTGACAGCTTTTGACCAACTCGCTTTCATCTCAAAAGAGGAAAAGATGTCTCGTCTTTTCAATATATTTGTAGGGGGGTACTGGCAGGCAGACGCCCCAGGACAACATCTAGCCCTTTTGCGCGAGCTTATGAGAAAAGACCCTCGCACAGCTTTTTCACTGCTTGCAAAAGAAGATAAGGTGCGCCAAATCCTCTTTTGGCAGTGTTATTGGCAAGCACCTTGTCATGATCCCTCTCAAGAGCAAGACTTTTCTACTTACAACCGCCTAAAAGGCTATGACGCAGAGCGGAAAATTATGAAAGACGCTTATCTCACATTTCGCGCAAAGTTACCTGTTCTCGATTAGTTTTGGCATAGTAAATATTGCTTTGACTCCTTTGACAGAGAAACATAGGTTGTCAGTACCAACGTCGAATAAACCACTTTCCTAAACCTACTTGCCTGAAACAAGGAATCTTGCGCCTGAAACAAGGTCGAAAGAATCATTGTGGACCATAACCTAAGTAAAAAGGAGGTGACCTTAAACTTAAGTCTTTAATACCGTAAATGAATTAGGACTATGAAGAAGTATTTCTTGATTTTCGCTCTCTTAATACTATCTATCTGCGCTCATGCACAGAGAGTGACCATTGTGGGCACTACTTATGACGGCTTGACGCAAAGAGCTTTGGCTCACTGTGTGGTGAGCCTCAGAGATGCGATTACTGACAGCCTACTTGTGCAAGCACAAACTGCCCTGCAAGAGGAACGAATTGAGGAAAATGGCAGTCTAATGGTCTATCAAAATGCTCAAATAGGTGCACGCTTTATCCTACAGCTGAATGCTCGGGTTGCTCCACAAGGCTATGTATTAACAATAGAAAAGGATAAGTATGAGCGCATCCAAAAGAAAATCTCTGCTGAGAGTTTGCAAAAGGGAAGACTTGACTTGGGCGATTACTATCTCCTTCCCAAACGTAAAGAGCAGATAATCAAAGAAGTCGTTGTGAAAGCGACAAAGATACAGATGTACTATAAGGGAGACACGCTTATCTACAATGCAGACGCCTT
This sequence comes from Alloprevotella sp., assembly GCA_015259235.1. Lineage (GTDB taxonomy): Bacteria > Bacteroidota > Bacteroidia > Bacteroidales > Bacteroidaceae > Alloprevotella. The sequence continues at coordinate 1,486 of JABZGM010000217.1, forward strand.
CAATGTATCGCAGATGGATAAGCTCCGAAGTTTAGTGGCACAACTCCCAGCCGCAGAATTTGTAGATGGCGTGCTCAAGGTGAAGGGGCGTGTGATCGAAAACCTTACACTTAGCGGTAAAGATTTTTTCAATGGAAATATCCAAACGGCACTGGACAATCTCCCTGCTTTTGTTGTCAGCAAGATAAAGGTCTACGAAAAGGCTGGTGAGATGAGCGAATTGACGGGGCGAGATATGTTCGACAAGACCTACGTAATGGATATCAAACTGAAGCGAGAGTATATAGGTACTTGGTTAGCAAAGTTGCAAGCTGATGGTGGCACGAACCAACTTTGGGGAACTCAGGGAATGCTGATGCGAATGGACGAGCGGCAGATGTTTACCGCCAATTTTGACGCCAACAATTTGAATGAAAAGCGTGAAATGTCAGATATGGGCGATTCGGAAGACCTTTTTCCTACTGGTCGTATGAAGCGATGGAGTGGGAAAATTAATTACTTCTATGAGCCTAATCAGCACTGGCGTTTGAGAACGGAGGCACAATTTGAGCGACAAAACACTTTGCTCACGGAGCAAACCTATCGACAAACTTTTCTCGCGCAAAGAAACTTGATCTCTCGCTCAGTACAACAGAGTGAGGATCGCCAATATGCTGTAGATGCCTTTGCCGCTCTACGCTATCGTCTGAAGAAGCAACAGCACGAGCTTCAATATACCTTCCACTTGGGTCATCGTCGCAAGCAGTCTGAGGGCATCGCCCTCTCGTGGTACGACAGCACCGCGACAAAGGGTTGGGCAAATCTACCGCTCGATACGCTTTATAAACAGGAGAGTAACAACCCACAAACAGCTTTGCTCTCAGCCCTCCTTAATCCAGCTTTGAGTGAGGAACCCAACCAGACACATACGCTCTCTCTTGCCTCTGCCTACACTTTAGGAGAGAATTTGTTGAAAACAAATCTCAGCTACCATACGACTGCAAAAACGCTCTCTCAGTATGAAAATTTTCGTCTGACCCGTTATACGCCACTCTTGGCTGACTGGCGAAGAAACTATCTCTGGGAACAGGGAATGTCACAACAGGCAGAATATCGAGCAGAGTATATCTGGAAATATGGTGGCGACGAAAGATACAACGGCGGTTTTACACATTATATTGAGTACAAGTATAGTCACGGAGATACAAGGCATTCGCTTTATCGCTTAGATTGGGATAATCGTTTCACCATGAGCGATTGGTCTTTCGCCTCGCTTGGTATTTTGCCCGAAGGTGACTTCCAAAGTATTTGCACCGACCATACCAACTCTTTTTACGCCATTCCGACAGAACATCGGGCAGTGGTTGGCACACAATTCAATCATCACTCTAAAACGAGCCAAGGGCACGTCATTGACCTAACAGCTAAAGCCGAAACATTCTACGCACACCGTCTTTTGGCGTATGAGCGTAACGCTCACACCTACAATATCCAACGCCAACCAATTCTCTTCGCTCCTAGCTTCACAGCTAAGTGGGAGGAAGCAAAAACGGATAGTCAGAACTGGCACGCGTTGACAGAAATAACCTATCAAGGTATACCGCGACTTGTCAATCTTTTGCACCTTCTGCCCGTTCGTGATGATAGCGACCCTAACAACATCTCGTTAGGTAATCCGCAGTTGAAAAATGCTTGGGAACACCACTTACAATGGCGTTACCAAAATCAACATCGCACATTGCAACACCTTTGGCAGTTGGAGATGCAGTGGCGACATATCGCCAACGACTTTGCAATGCTTTCTGCTTACAACAGTAGCACTGGACAGCGCACTTACACACCGCAGAACACTGACCGCACGCACTGGCTCGAAGGCTCAACAAGCTACGCCTTTCCCTTTAGCAAAACTTCAAAGGTTTGGCTCACGGCTAAGCTCTCGGGAGATTATTACCAAGGTGAGATTTTATCGCATATAGATGGTGCGCCTTT
>JABZGM010000218.1 GCA_015259235.1 Alloprevotella sp.
TCAGATTCAGCAAATCTCGCAAACACACGGGCAGATTTTGCAAAGAGTTCAGGAGATCGCGAAGCGTTGTAGAGAAGAAGGTGAAGCATCAAAGCATTCGCAGCCATTTCCACCAAGTGACGAGCACAGAGGTCTTGAAATTCTTGTTCGCCAACCTCTTTCACACGCGCCACAGCCTCGTTGAACAAGCTAGAAAGACGCTGAGCAACTGCCTGCAATGGGCGCATTTCTTCAGACACTTCTTTAGACTCCCACTCTTGCAGTTGAGCAGAATAAGAACCATTCATCACAAAACGAATGGCAGCCACAACTTGGAGTTGCGTTGTTCCTTCGTAGATGCTGGTGATACGAGCGTCACGCGCAATGCGCTGAATAGGATAGTCCATCATAAAGCCAGAACCGCCGTGAATTTGCAGCGCATCATAGGCATTTTGATTGCAGAACTCAGAGTTCATACCCTTAGCCAACGGCGTGAGAGAGTCAGCCAGTTTGTTGAAAGCCTTCATCTCGTTGCGTTCTTCGGGAGTGAGCTTTCGTTCGCGAGAAATATCTTCCAATGCTTTGTAAACATCCACGCAGCGTGTGCAATGATAGAGCAAAGCGCGTCCTGCATCTAGTTTAGCTTTCATTGTCGACAGCATACCATATACCGCCGGAATTTCAATGATAGCCTTACCAAACTGTTCACGTTCGCGCGCATATGCCAAACCTTCGTTGTAAGCCGCTTGCGACAAACCCACAGATTGTGCAGCAATGCCCAGTCGTGCACCGTTCATCAGCGCCATCACATATTTGATGAGCCCCATACGCGTAGTACCGCAGAGTTCAGCCTTCGCATTTTTATAAACCAGTTCACAAGTAGGACTTCCGTGGATGCCCAATTTGTTTTCAATGCGGCGCACATCCACTCCGCCATTGCGTTTGTCATAGATAAACATCGACAAACCACGACCATCGGTAGTACCTTCTTCAGAGCGTGCCAAAACAAGGTGAATGTCAGCATCGCCATTGGTGATAAAGCGTTTCACGCCGTTGAGCAACCAGCAACCCTCTTCTTCAGAATAGGTGGCTTTGAGCATCACGCTTTGGAGGTCGCTACCCGCATCGGGTTCTGTCAAGTCCATAGACATAGTAGCCCCTTCAGCCACGCGAGGAATGAAGCGCGCGTGTTGATCTTCGTTGCCAAATTCGTATAAAGTTTCAATGCAGTCTTGCAACGACCAAATGTTGCCAAACCCTGCATCAGAAGCCGCAACAAGTTCTGCGCACATCGTATAAGGCGTGATGGGAAAATTCAAGCCATTGTAGCGACGTGGCATAGTCATACCATTGAGTCCTGCTTGCACCATAGCATCAAGATTTCGTTGAGTGCCACTCGCATAGCGCACGCGACTGCCTTCGTGGTGAGGTCCTTCCAAGTCTACACCCTCTGCGTTGTCAGCGATAATAGTTCCAGCTATTTCTCCGACAATGTCGAGTGTGCGTTGATAGGTATCCATCGCATCTTCAAAGTCGAGGGGAGCAGTGTCAAAATCTGCCGCATCGCGGAAGTCGCGTTCTTTAAGCGCAACAATACGCTCCATCTCAGGATGGCGAAGTTCAAATTGGAGTTCGGGATGATCCGTATAATGATTAGCCATAATTTTATATAGGATAATGAGCCAAGGAAGCAAGTAACAATGATTCCGTTTTCTGGCTTCCTCTTGAAACGCTCAACATTATTTGCTGTGTTGTTTGTAGTACTGAATCATTTTGGGCACTACTTCTTCCACGCTCCCCGTGATGACATAGTCAGCGATGTCGTTGATGGGAGCGTTGGGGTCAGTGTTGATGGAAATCAGAATGCCACTTTCTTTCATACCTGCCACGTGCTGGATAGCACCAGAGATGCCACAAGCAATGTAGACTTTAGGACGAACCGTAACCCCTGTTTGTCCAATTTGTTCTTCGTGATTGGCGAAGCCTGCATCAACCGCAGCGCGGCTTGCACCAACTTCTCCGTGAAGTTCGTTAGCTAATTTGCGGAGCAAGTCAAAATTCTCTTTGGAACCCACGCCATAACCTCCAGCCACAACGATGGGCGCACCCTTGAGGTTGTTTTGCGCTTTTTCCACCTGACGGTGAATCACCTCAACAAGTTTGTCTTCAGCAGCCACAAAAGCATCGGCGTCTTCATAAATCACCTCACCCTTGTAGGCTGTATCCAGCACCTCAGCTTTCATCACACCAGAGCGAACGGTAGCCATTTGAGGGCGATTGTCGGGATTGATAATCGTTGCCACAATGTTACCGCCAAAAGCAGGACGGATTTGGTAGAGAAGGTTTTCGTAAGTCTTTTTATTCTTCTTGTCTTCGAAGTTGCCAATTTCCAAAGCGGTGCAATCTGCCGTCAAACCACTGGTAAGAGAAGAACTCACTCTAGGCCCCAAATCGCGTCCGATGGAAGTAGCTCCCATCAAACAAATCTGGGGTTGTTCGCGTTCAAAAAGTTTCACTAAAACAGCCGTATGAGGGCGCGTAGTGTAAGGAGAAAGATAAGGAGCGTCAAAGACGTGAAGTACGTCCACACCATAAGGCAAAATTTGCGCTTCCACCTCGCCTTTAATGCCACTACCTGCCACTACAGCTTCCAGTTTTACCCCTAATTCATTGGCTAACTTTCTACCCTTGGTGAGGAGTTCAAAACTCACTTCTTCTATTTGCTTACCTTCCAGCTCGCAATATACGTAGACACTGTTATTTTCGTTCTTGTTCATGGCTTATCCGATGGTGTGACTGTCTAAGAGTTCGGTGATTAAGGCTTCGATGTCGCCATCGCTAGCCGAGAGTCGCTTGCTTTCTTTGGTGGCAAAGACCACATTTTGCACGCTCTTCACTTTGGTGGGTGAGCCTGTGAGTCCGCATTGATTCAAATCAGCATCAATGTCTGCTGCTCCCCATTGCGTGAGGTGGAGTTCAGGACGTGACTCCCATTGTTGTGCATATTTTTCGGGAAGCGTGTTGCGTTCGGCTTCCACAAGTGCGCGTTTGTAGCGCATCATCAACTTTGCATTTCGAGGACGGCATGGCGCAGCCGAGCCAGTCACGGTGAGCATCAAAGGCAAAGGAGCCTTCACTTGTTCGATGCCTCCGTCAATTCTTCGAGTCACCACAAGATGTTTGTCTGTGATTTCGTTGATTTCTTCCACGTAGGTCACTTGGTCAATGCCCAATTTTTGTGCCACCTGTGGTCCCACTTGTGCGGTGTCCCCGTCAATGGCTTGGCGACCACCGATCACCAAATCCACCTTGCCCATCTTGCGAATGGTCTGTGACAACACATAAGAAGTCGCCAATGTATCAGCCCCTGCAAGGGCGCGATCTGTGACCAAGACACCAGCATCAGTGCCACGGAAAAGGCCTTCGCGCAAAATGTCGGCAGCTTTCGGCAAACCCATAGTGAGAAT
>JABZGM010000219.1 GCA_015259235.1 Alloprevotella sp.
CCAGCGTATTGAGAGAGGTCGGCATTGATGGCTTGTTTGAAAGTGCCAAATTTCTGACCTGCTGCTGGGATTTCAATGTTCACTTGGTTGGTGAGATCGGCAAGAGGTTGGCGAGAAGCCACTGTTTCTTGCGTAAGGCTTGCTCCATCATAGAGGAACACGCTGAGACGTCCACCCTTTTCCACATAGTGACCATAGAGGGCATCGAAAGTGAGTTTAGAGCCCTTGCTCACCGTGAATACGGGAGAAACGAGATAGGTTTGCACAGAATCCTTTTGGTTATAGGCTGAAGCCTGGAGATAGTGTGCTTCGTTACGGAACTGAGTAGACCACGCAGCCTTTTCATCCCCGAGTGTGGTGAGAGTTTGCCATTTTTTCAGCGCAGCGGGTTGCACAGCCTTATTCTCTGCACCTTCAAAATCTTGTCCCAAATCGAGACCATAAGTTTCGTGGGAATTGAATGTCACCTTGATGGCACTACCATTGTCGGCAGTAAACCATTTCTTGGCGAGGAATGCAGGGAGATATTCCTTTGACGTGATTTTTTCAGTGAATTGCTGGGTCTTCGCAAGGGCAGCCAATTCATCCGCTTCGCCATTTTTCTTGGCGAGAGCCTTGTTGGCAGCATCTTCAGCGATGGCCTTGTAGTCATCAGCAGTGAGGGTGTAGTCCTTTTTCTTGATGTCTACCGCGTGATGTCCCTCTTTCAGACCTTCAAATTGGTCGTTGTAGTCGCTGCAAGCCGTGGTGAGTGCGGCCGAAGCGAGGAGGGCAATATAAAGATGTTTCATTGTTGTCGATGAAATAATGTTGTGAAATAAGACGCTTTGACTCAGGGATTAGAAATTCACCTTGAGCTTGAGCGACATTTGGCGACCGAAGCCGTAGAACACGCGATAAGCGGTTTGCCAATCGTGGCCTGCGCCGTCATAGGCTTGGCTGATGTACTCTTGGTCGAGGAGATTTTCCACATTACCAGAGATGGTCGTCTTGTAACCACCCATATTGAAGGTGTAGCCTGCAGAGAAGTCGAGCAAATTGTAAGCAGGTATCTTCCAAGGCGTCTCAAAGTTTTTCACACCGTTGAGGTTCAAGTCGCGAGAGTTGAGGGCGTAGTCAGCATAGTAGTTGGAGAAATACTTCCAATCGAGTCCCAAACGGAGATTCTCCATAGGATAGATGGTGAAGCCAAGACTACTGGTGAACTGTGCAGAACCTCCTTCTTTCACGTCCTTTTGGTTGAGGGTCATCTTAGCGTGGTCATTGGCATAGATGCCAGAAGCAATCTTACCCTTAGCATCTGCGAGGGGCTGACCTTGAGAGTTGTAGAAATAACCCACAGCGTTATTGGTCCAAATCCAGTTGCCCAAAGAAAGCATACCGCGCACGGAGAACCACTTCACGGGTTTGTAGTCGAGTTCGGCTTCAACACCTTGGTGGAGTGAGTTCACACCTTGCATATTGATGAGACCACGGTCGGGATTGCCCGCAGCGTCGGTGATGTCGAGTGAACGTGCCAAGGTCTTGTCCTTCCAGATGGTGTGGTAGGCATTCAAATTGAAGTTGAACGATGCAGTGTGGTAAGTCCAACCGGCTTCCACAGAATAAATCTTCTCGTTCATTGCATCGGGGTTGAGTTCATTGGAAACGTCACCCGAGAGGAAGAGGCTGCTCAAGAGATAAGGTGAGCGAGAAATTACACCACCATTGACAAACACGTTGTGCTGTCCACCCCAATCGTCAATGTGTGGGAACTTATAGTTCACACCGCCCTTGAGGGTGAATCCGAGTGAACCGTGGCTTTCACTTTCTGCCTTGGCCTTTTCGTAGTAGAAACGGTCGTAACGCCATTGGTTGGTATAGCTGAGCGAACCAGAAACGAAGGCAGTGAGGTTGTTGTGGTCATATTCTGCTTGACCAAACACACCGCCTTGGTTCACGTGACCATCATAGTCGCGACGCACGATATCGCCCACAGAGAGTTTTTGATATTTGAAGAGAGGATCGGCAGCAGCGCTGTTGTTGGCTGCCTTCACATTGGCGCGATAGGGGTCGATGTAGTAAGCACCATTGAAGAGGTCGGTGATGCGGTTGTTGTGCGTACCCACATAAGAACGGAGGTCTACACCGGCATATACATTAAGACGGTCGTTCAATTCCTTGGTGAAAGTAGACACTAAGCCATACCAACGGTGTTGGTTGTTGCTCATGGTCATCACCATCTGCGAACCGCTTTCGCTCTTTTCATTGAGGTCTTGCACCTTGCCATAGTCAAACGTACCATCGGCACGGCGGAAGTTCATATTGAGTTTACCATCTGTCGTGCCATACCAGTTTGCCTTATAAGCACCTGCTCCTTCACCTGATTCTCCACCGCCATATCCGAGAGAGAGATAAGCCACGGTGTTGAGCGAAGCAGTGTTAGAAATCTGCCAAAGGTGTTGGAGTTGGATTTGAGGTTTGTGATAAACATTCTGTGAAGAATGGCGGATGCGACCTTGGTTGTCGTAACCATAGGTGGCATTGAAGCGATACTTATCGCCGTAAGGCATATATTGTTGCACATCTTGCCAACCTTGCACGGTGAGTCCGTCGTAAGAACTGCGGCGGTTGTGCCATTGAGGTGCACCAAAGGCGGTGATAGAAAGACGGTGATGCTCACCGAAATCTTTAGAGAGAGAGAGGAAATAGTTCCAACCTTGGAAGTCTGAACCTTGGATGTAGCCATCACCCCAAACGCGTGCGCCCAACATATTGAGTGCCCAACCACTCTTGGTGCGACCCGTGGAGAGATTGAAGGTGAGTTTGTTGTAACCATCGTTACCCATACCATAAGAGAAGTAACCACCTTTCTTGGCATCGGTAGACTTGGTCACTACGTTCACTGAACCACCCACAGAAGGGGTAGACACCTTGGCAGCTCCCAAACCGCGTTGAGTTTGAATGTTAGAAGCCACGTCGGAAAGACCAGCCCAGTTGGACCAATATACACCACCCCACTCCATGTCGTTCATAGAAACGCCATTGACGAGGACAGCGACATTCTCACTCTTGAAACCACGCATCGTGATTTTGGAATCACCATAACCACCTCCTTCACGCGTCACATAGACACCAGGGGTAGACTCGAGTACCTTGGGGAAGTCTGCCGTACCCACTTTTTCTTCGATCACCACTGCACCGAGGGTGGTCAAAGCTACTGGCGTTTTGCGCGCTACGGCACGAGTGGTCACCACGGCGTCCTTCAAGCTCACTGTGGCTTGGTTCATTGGCACAAAACCGAGGTCACGGTCGCCTGTGATTTGACTACCGTTGAGGTATTGGGTTTCATAACCTACGCAGGAGAATTGGAGATTCTGCTTCGCGCCCTTGGGAGCTTTGAGGCTAAACTTACCATCGGCATCGGTGATTGTTGCCGTTTTAGTTCCTTGCACCACAACGG
>JABZGM010000021.1 GCA_015259235.1 Alloprevotella sp.
ATGCTCACGCTCGAGAGTTGTTGTCCCTTTGCACGTTAAAATCGCGCCTTAGAAGTGTAAAGTTTTCTTTACGCACATTCCGTCCAGGACGCTGCAAGAGAAGATGACTACAGGATAGTGTCGCGATGGTCGGTGACAGTCCGAAAAGGAGGCTTGCTCCCTAAAGTCGCTATGAGGGGATGCTCAGCAAGAGGGGCTACCTTACGAGGATTGTCCTAAAAAGCGACATTACCTGAAAAAGCGATATTGCCCGAAAAAGGGGTACTGTCCGAAAAACAGAAGAAGTTGCTCTGCTCCCATCTATGCTCGGACTAGTCTTAGCTGTGATGCGCGCTGAGGTGATGTGCTAAACAACAAAAAACGCGCCCAATCCTTACGGACTGGGCGCGTGATTTGTATAGGCATGCCTCACCTCAGCAAAGCGAAGTGAAATGACGGATATGCCGAGAGCGCATTAGTTGCGAGACTTAGGGGCAGGGAGATACCAGTTACCAGTCACGATGCGATCGTAGAAATTACCGGTCTTGGTGGGTTGCTCATAAGGCTTGAGTTCGAGATCGCGACGAGAGATCAACCATGCCATCCAAGAGTTGGGGACTTTTTCATCACCAGCTTTGTTGCGGTGACGCTGGATGCGCATGAGGTCGAAGTAACGATGACCTTCAAATGCATTGTCTAGCGCCATTTCATCAGCGATGATGGTCTCCACTGCAGCGATTTCAGCTTGTGTGGGCTCACTAGGTGTCAAAATACCCGTCAAGAAGACTTGGTCATATTCATCGCCAGCATCAGTAGCCGCCTTTTCAACACGAATCTTGGTGGTATCGATTTTCATTTTGGCATTATCAACCAACATAGGCTTGCTGATGCTTACCCCTTGTCGTGCTGCTTCGTCGACAATGCGCTGAGCTACGACCTTTTCGTAAACCCAAATGGTGTCTTCATCGAGGAATATACCACAACCAGCAGCATGGATACCTACATTTCTCTTATTGGTGAAGGTGCTGAAGTTGAGATACTTCTTCTCACTAGCACGGACAACAGTGCTGAGACCAACACTCTTGTCGCCATCAATACCACCCACCAACCAAGGACGAGTCAATTTGAGCACTCTTGCAATGTCCTTCTTCGTATCGTCCGTGTAGACGGTATCGGTGAACTCACGTGACACCTCACGCGGCAAATTCTCCAGGCTCAAACCAGAACGGAGCACATCGAATGCCATGCGAGGAAAACCAGCACGGTTGATGGCTTCAGCATACTTGAGATAAACACGACGGAGCGTGTAAACGGGAATGCCATAAGTGAATTCTGGCAAAGATCTGAGATAAGCACCATCAGGAGAGTTGGGTGCCATGTTGAACTTCTGGATGAAGCGTAATTGACCACCTTCAGTGATGATGATAGGTGCACTTTGGTTGGCACGAATGTCACCCAATTCAGGATACTTGACCTCCTTCACCGTGTTTCTGCTATCCTTCTCGAATTCGTTGTAAACGAACACTTGGCTCTCATTGAGCTTGAGATAAGCATTGGCAGGTTGCACCTGGCGACTGCGATAGTTGGGAATCAAGTCTACACTACCAGATGAACTAGTTTCTACTTTCTTCTTACCATCTTTTTCTGTGCTTTCTTTAGTATCGCGACTAGTGGTAGAACTAGCGTCAAAGCCATAGATTTGTGGAATGCGCGAAAGCACTTGACCGAAGAAGCTGTTGGCTGCCGAAGGCACAGCGGTCAGCACTTGACCTTGCTTCACGACGTTTTTGTTCTCATAGAGAGAGTACCAGTCAGAATAAGCATCAAAGAGGTCAGAACGATCGCCCGAGCGACGAATAGCAGTAGAAACCTTGGTAACCCCGAATTTAGTGCCACGGTCAAGGAAACGGTGGAAGTGAGTGGCAGCTTGCTCGTAGTCGTCCTTGCTCGCTCCGCGGAGCAAATAGAGGTCGCCATAAACGAGGTCACCATTGAAGACGGTGAGAGCTTGTGCGAAATCGCCTGCACCAGTCTTGAAGTTAGGATAGTTGATGTAGCCCAATCCATTGCTGTAGGCATAGGCTTGCTTCAAACCACCGTGGTCTTCCAATAGCTTAAGAAGATTGTCAGGAGTAGCAAATCCGAGTGGGGGATTTTGCTCCCAACCCGTAGAAGCAGAGCTTACGGGTGTAGTGATGAAGGGTACGCTACCATATTGTTGCACTAATTGGAGATAAGTCCAAGCACGCACGAGCTGTACTTGAGCCAACTCACGGCGCATGTAGTAGCTATTGTTTTTCAGTGCCATAGAGTCTACCTTAGAGAGATAGAAGTTGCACTGGTTGATGACCTTGTAGTAGGCTGCACGGTTCAACAATTCGCTGCTACCGTCGGAAAGGTCGCGCAAATTGATGATGTTGTTGATGGAGTCGTTGGTAAACTCCGTAGCGGTGACAAGGTCGCCTCGCAATTCGCCAAGCAAGACGTTTTGCTCTACCACGCCTTGAAGATTGCGCAGAATGCCGAAATAGAAATTGACAGTGTCACGACCTGAGAAGTTCTCAGCGTAACGGTCAATATCGGGAGTGAGCATATCTTCACACGAAGTGGTGAGGGCACCAAAGCCTACGAGGGCGAGAATCAGCGAAAGAAATGATTTCTTCATGATGGTGAAGTGTTGAATCTTATGTGATGTATGGGATGGGAGTCGTGAAAGTCGAGGGTAGCGAGCCCATTTTGTAGAATGGGACTCGCTGTTCCCTAATACTTTCCTCGAGCAAAATTAGAGGTTGATGGTCAAACCGAGATTGAAACTACGATTTTGCATCAACATGCCCGAATCAATACCTTGATAAAGCACTCCGTTGCCTGCGGTTACTTCGGGATCGCTGCCGAGATATTTCGTAAGGGTTACGACATTGTTGGCTTCACCCCATACAGAAAATCCTTGCAACCAAGAGAGGCTCACGGGAAGTTCGTAGGTGAGACGAACGCGTTTGAGCTTGAGGTAAGAACCGTCCTCGATCCAACGATCAGAGAAACGTTCGTTGTTGACCCAGTTGAGCGACTCGGAGCTCATAGTGCGTGGCTGATTTGTCTTTTGACCTTCAGTACGCCAACGATTCACGACAGCAGTAGTTTGGTTCCAAATGTTGTTGGCACTTTCGAGCTGCATGCGCTGATAGTTGTAGATGTCGTTGCCCAAAGAGTATTTGAAATTGACATCAAGAGTGAAGCGCTTGTAAGTTAGCGTAGTGAAGATGTTACCATAGAGGTCGGGATTGGGGTCACCAATCTTCACACGGTCGGCTTCATTGATCCAACCATCGCCGTTTTGATCGACGAAGTGAACATCACCTGCTTTGAAATCGCGTGAGGGCTGTGAAGAAAGTCCTGTAGGATATTTCAAACCTGCTGCCTTAGCTTCGGCAGTGGTAGAGAACACTCCTGCGGTCTTGTAGCCATAGAAGACTCCTGCGGCTTCACCCACTGCCGTAAGAATGTTGTCCTTACCATAAATTGAGCTGGTGTAACCACTCAACACCTTTTCGCTAGAAGCAATCTTTTGAGCTTTCTCGTCGAGAGCGAAGGTGCGGATCACATTGTTCTCTGTGAGAGGGAGCTTCGTGAGTTCGTTTTTGTAGTGAGCTACGCTAAATCCAAGGTTCCACTTGAAGTCTTTGGTGTTGACCAAGACAGCATTGACATTGACGCTAGCACCCGTGTTGCGAAGTTCACCTTCATTGGTCCACTGACGTGAAAGACCAGTGATGTCACTCACCGTGCGACGGGTGAGGAGGTCGGTGGTAACGGAGCGGAACACGTTAACGCCGAGTGCCAAGCGGTTGCGGAACATATTGAGTTGCAAACCTGCATTGAGACGGTGTGTCGTTTCCCACTGAATTTTGGGGTTGGCGATGTTAGCGAGTTCCAATGCTGTGGCACGATCCAAGAACTTGATGTTTTGGAAATAGGTGCGGGTAGCATAGTAGTCGAGATCGTCATTACCACTCATTTCGTAGCCAGCTGTGAGACGAGCATAGTCAATGAAGGAAACATTGAACCACTTTTCGTTGCTCATCACCCATCCAGCTTGCAATGAGGGGAAGATGCCCCATTTCACGCCACCAAGCTTAACGCCGTTTTCGGCTTCCTTACCGAAACGTGAGGAGCTTTCAGCTGATGCAATGAGCTTAACGAAGTAGCGATTGAGGAAGTTATAGTCTACATTGGCATAGTAGGCAAGGTTTACCCAACGGTCATTGACACCACCATTGCCAAGATAGTCGAGACGATAGCTGATGTTGGGCGTTTTGTCATTACCATTGTTGTAACCTTCAGAGAAGCTATCGGAATATCCGTAAGATGCCATGCGGAATCCTCCGAAGACATCCCATTGATGCTTACCGTAGTTTTTGGTCCATTCGATGCGGAAATCATTGTTGATGGTGGTTTCTTTACCGAATTGTGTGGCGATGACGTTTTGCACCATACCAAGACCATCTACATACTTTCTAGGCGTTCCGCTGGCAGGCATGAAATACTTTTCATTGCTGCGAGTGAGCGCATAAGCAAAGCGGTTGGTGATAGAGAGGTTCTTGTTGATTTGATACTTCGGAGCTACGTTGAGCAAGAATTGAGTTTGCTCTTGGTAGTTCTTATTCTCACCTTCACCATTGTCAAGCACCCAATAAGGGTGTGCCAAACCTGCATATCCGAAGCGTGAAGCAAAGAGGAAGGGGTTATTGGCTGCTGTGTAGTCTTGTCCTGTGTACACACGTTGGTTGTGCACAAAGCCCAGTTGATTATTTCCTAAATAACGGAGGAAATAAGCATAGGGATCTACAAAAGGTGACTGGATGAGCCCCAATACGTTGGGAGAAGAGATGTTTTTGCGCGCATAGCTGGATGCCCATCCGTTGTCGCGGAGGTTATAGGCGTTGCGCACATAGGTCATGTCCAAAGCTGTGGTGAAGCCGTCGAAGAGATTGATGTCGGTGTTGAAGCGGATGTTCAAACGATTGAAATCATTCTTCTTTGCTGTAGCTTCGCTCTGGCTGTAACCCAAAGAGAGGTTGTACATTGCTACCTCATCACCACCTTGCACGTTCACGCGGTAGTTTTGCGTAAAGGCAGTTTGATAGAGCGGCTTCTGCCAGTTGGTCTCGTTGTGATAGAGATCATAGAAGAGGCTATTCTTATCTTCGTTGAGGAAGGGTATGGACAAGTCTGAGGCACGGAAGCGAGCATCTGCAGTGGTTCCCAAGAATTCAGCAAGGTAGCTGCGATATTGGTTGGAATTCATCACTGGAAGGCTATTGGGCGCTTGCTCAAATCCGCCGAAAGCACGGATATTGATGCGAGTAGCCATAGAGTGACCGCGCTTTGTGGTGATGCGAATCACACCATTAGCACCTTCAGAACCATAGAGTGCAGTACCATTTTGCAATACTTCTACACTTTCGATGTCTTCAGTGTCCAAAAGGTTGAGGACATTGTTGTAGAAACCTTGGTGCAGCGTATTGCGACTGTATTGCATGTCCCACACGAGTCCATCTACAACAACCAAGGGTTGTGCATTGGCATTGAGTGAGTTGATACCATTGATGAACATGGCTGCGCCTTGTGCGGGAAGTCCACCACGATTGATGGTACGGACCGCGCCATTGAGGCTTCGCTCGATGTCGTTTTCAATGGTGATAGCACTAGACTCATTGATGCGCGTGGCACGGCTTTGCAAAATGTTGGTGCCATTAGTATAGAGCGCAGGGAGTTGGTTGCTATAGAGATAGACATTGTGTGAAGACTGCTCGCGGAGCGCAATCTGCACGCCATTGTAACCATCGGTGGAAACATAGAGCGCAGTGACAAACTCGGGTACACTCAAGGTGTATTGTCCCTGTTCGTCGGTGAGCGCACTATAATAGCGGTTGTTGAGGGCTTGCACGCGCACACCACTCAAAGGTTGCTTGGTGGCAGCATCGTAGACCACACCTTTTACCTCCTTCTTTTGGGCAACAGGTTGGTGCACGACTTTCTTATCTGCCATCCGTGTGCTATCACTTACTTCCGCAGCTTGTGCATTGAGCACGCAAGCCCCAGAAAGTACGAAGAGACTGACGCCACAACGTAGGGCTGTTTGCATCATATTATTGCGATAATCAATATTCATATTCTTCGATGTTATAGTTTAGATGGCTTAATTGCCACGATAAGGCTTGAGAACTAGAGATACGATGTTGAGTGCACTGCAACGAATCTTATTGTCACTTCTTTTCTTCTTAGGCATGGTGAGCACCAAACGTGGGAAAGAATCGATGCCACTAGGCAATCCTGCATAACACTTGGGGAATTCAATGTACTTACCGAGCTTGATGGTATTGACCTTGCTCTGATCGAACTGGGGATTACCCTTCGCATCTTTTTCATCTTGGTCGATGGTAATGGACTTTGTAGCTTTACCATTTTCGTCGACAAATTCGAGTTCCTTACCTTCATCATCCACTACTTTTGCAGTGAAAATCACACGCTCATCCTCTACATCACCGAAGTTGAGGTCGGTTTTAGAAGGAACCATCACAAGCTCTACTTCGTAACGCGTAGAGAACACTTGTGGCAAGCGGAAGTTGACCACCATCTCAGACTGGATGTTGTCGATTTGGAAACGAACGTAACTGCTGGTAGAGATGTCTCCTTTGACACCCGTCATAACTACGTTGCCCGCGGCATCCGTGATTTCCTTACCGCCTTCGTCCGTCTTGGCACGATACTCGTTATAGTTGGACTCATTGAGGGCTACAAATGTTCCCTTACCAGAAGCTGAACGCACGTTGTTGGTATTGAGGATGGTGAAGAAGCCAGAACGACCCATCAGGTATTCCAACTTTTTCACCCAGGCATAAGCAGGGTCCAAATCATATTTGCTCAAACGGTAGATGTAACCATTGGATGCTCGATAAGGTTTGAGTCCTGCGAAGACGGGATTGAGTGTGCTGTTCTTGCTAGTACCATCAGCTGCAGCATTGTAGAACACTGTGCGCGCTGTAGAAATCAAGGAGTCAGCGTGCTGCACATAGGTGTTGAGTTGTGCTGAGTCTTTGCTATCAATGTTGCGCATGTAATAAGGCGCAAAGAACATGTTGATAGCCATGTTTTGCTCAGTGATGCGTTGTTGCAAAGAGTCGGCAAGCGTCAACTTGGGGTCAGCTTTAGTAGCAGCGTCAAGACGGAACTGATCCTTCAAGACCTTACGGTTGAAGTCTGCACCGTTCCATTCGTAAGAATAGCGTGCACCATACTTCAAGATACGTCCAATCTTTTCTTTACCTTGTTCCCAGGCTTCGTTCGTGGGGATAAGCGCTACATAAGTAGAGTCTTCTTCACGAATGCTTGCATTAGCAACACCGAGGATTTCATTGCGACGATTAATAAATGTGTCCACGTAGACCATTTGTCCCTTTTCGTTCAGTGCACCGGGTGTGGAGAGATTCCAGAGGGTGTCGACATGTGTGCGTGAAGCAATCAAATTGTTGACGCTAGAGAACTTGGGATCGTGACCGAGATAGTCAAAGATGTTGTAGGCGAAAGGCGCAATACCGTTCAAAAGATGAAGACTACCATTGCTAGCGACTTCAGTGGTTCCTTGCACAGGAATGTTACTGAATTTGTCACCAGTGTAGTAAGCATTCTTGTTGTTCATCATCTTAATCTCTTGCTTGCCCGTGTAACCTTCGTGGTTAAAGCGAGCAATGTGATTTCCTACAAGCTGAGACCACACGTAGTAGGAAATGTCAAGCGCCTTGGTGCGACCTTCTGCAGTGCCGAGGGCAGCATATTTAGCTGCAGCATCGAGAGTGTCGTTCCAAGTCTTGGCATTGAAAGTTCCATTGAGAGGTGCCCACATGGTGAAGCTCTGAGGCTGATTCAACAATTCAGCTGCCGTGATGGTAGCCTTGTGATCATTCTCATTGCTCAACACCTTGGTACGCTTTAAGATGCCTGCAAAGTCTGACAAATTGGGATTGCTTTCAATCGTCTCCCAAAGGGTTTTGTCAGAACCCATGGTATTTTTGATATCAAAATGGTCGTCTGTGCAAGCACTCACAGCAAGCAGTGCCATAGTGGCAAGTGCACCACGAGAAACCCATTGACTTATTCTATTCTTCATTGTGATAGGAAAGCTGAAGGTGAGAAATTATACAGCCTTTCTCTGGTTGCCGGCAGAGGCTTTAAGCCTTGCCAGCAACAGAGAGAAGGAAAGCTTTACCACTGATCTTCGGGCTCAAGTGTGCCGCTGAAGACAGAGTTGGGAACTAATTCAAAGTAGTCAGAGAAGAACTGGCTATCCGTTTGGTTCAAAGCAGACTTGAAACGGAGGTAGTAGCTCTTGCCTGGCTCGAGATATTGCACAGTGACGATGCGACGAAGAATCACGCCCTCCTCGGTGTTGCGGAGATCGCTATCCCCCTTACCATCAGTCTTTGTGAAAAAGCGAGGTGCCTTCATCCAACCGTGGTTGCGCATATTCTTGTCGTTTTCAGCATTGAGACTCTCATCCTTGGTATCAGCCACCCAACCAATGTTGTCGTTGCCCTGACCTTTTTGACGCATGTCGACAGGCAAACCAGCAGGACGCAAGTCGTTAGGACTTTCACCGAAGTAAATTTGACACATACCACGGAGGCTGTTGTTAGAAAGTCCCATACGGATTTCGTAAGTTCCAGCTGCAGGCACTGGAGGCAACTTCAAGACGAAGTCGTACAAACCAATTACCATCAATTCATCACCTTCGTAGTCACGCCATCCGCCACCACCTACTGCAGCAGAATGAAGATAGAGCAGACGAGTGCTTTCACTTGCATTGAGGATGTTGTTGAAATAACCTCGTGGGAAGTAAGTGTATTGGCGATTGCTGCGGCAACCATAGGACAACAATTCAGGAAGAATGGTGGTGATGTCGAAACGAATGCGTTCGCCCCCCAAGACATCGCGAGCCGACTTATCGAGCATCAAAATCTTGTTGATGGGGAAATAGTAGCCGTTCAACGCATTGTTGTCAGCGGTCTTACCATTTACTTGATTCTCAGCTGATACCTCAACACCGCCTGCCTTCAGCTCAGCCATCTTAGTGTAATCACTAGGATTGTAAGTAGCTACACGATTCAAATAAATTTTGTGGTCGGCTGCAGTTTGCGTAATCTTCATCAACTCAGGATTTTCACCCACGGTGGTGTAGTAGTCGTGAATGTCGATAGAATACTTGCTCTGCTGAGGATTGTAAGCATCGCCATACTTGTAGCCCCATTCGTTATAGTGCGCAACAAATTGGTTGAAGCCCATACGCCCCTTCAAGAAGTGGTAAGCCACAAACTTGTTGATGGCGTTCTTCTCGTTGGTCAAGTCGCCTTGTGCTTCTGTGCCATAGGCAGCTTCTACTTTAGTACGGACAGCAGCTACAATCTCGTCTGTGTTAGAGATGGCTCCAGCAGCGCCCATAACAGGTGCAGGAATACCCCACTCTTTTGCAAAGACATCGTCGGTCTCAACGAAACCAGTGAAGCCAAAGTAGCGGTGTTGTGCTTCATTGAAACGACCTGCTACACCGTTGAAGCGGCGAGGCTCGGTTTCGTGCTCTTGAGCTTCATACTTATGATCGAGGGTTTCGACCAACTTCTTGTCCCAACCTGTAGCTCTAAGCAAAGCAGTCATGACATTCATGTTGCCAGCTTCGGCAATAAGGTCAGGCACAGCCTTGCTGGAAGGAGCGATGACAGCATCTACTTCGTGCAAGAAACCATTGCTGGTCTTGTGGTCTGTGCTGATAATACGAGAGCTACCATTGAGTTGATAGTAAGTGTCGATGGGAGTCTTCGAGCTATCCGTGAGCTGCTTCAGGGTTATCGAACGGTTGTTCAAATCGCCTTTTGGGAAAGCACCGTTTACATAGTTACCAAAATTGGGGCTATCGTAAGCTGCTTCAGAGCCATTGTCAATGACACAACTGTAGGCAATACGTTGAGCTTGTTCCAAAGAAAGATCGTCAACCGTCTTTCCTTCCCCCAAGAGGTTGGTGATATACTTCGCCATAGCTTCGTTGGTGGGCGCAAAGATAGTGTAGTTACCACGCGCTGCCAACACTGAGCTAAGGGGAGAAGCATTTTCCTTGCTGCCCAAGGTCACTCGCTGTAGCACCTTGTAGATGTCAGAGAACTTGGCGTTATTGCGCAGATGGTCAGTGATGGTTTCGTCCTTGCTGATGGTGAAGTTGCCCGTGTCTACTGTTTCACTGCAACTTTCCAAAGAAGCAAGTACACTGATGCCAAGTGAAGCTACGCACACATAAGTAGCGAGTTTCTTGATGCTAAAACTATACTTGTTCATAACTTATTTACCATTATTGGTTTTAGGCATGTACTTTTCCCAAGCTGGATTTTGTATCAACTGACCTCCAGTACTGCCACCATAGTTCTTACCATTCACTTTAAGCTCGTCTACGAAGATGGGATTGTAGAGAGACCAAATGGATTGAAGACGTGCACGAACGGCAGTGGGCAAACCAGCCCAGTCCAAACCGCCTTTTGTCTTGTTTTTAGAGTCGTAGGTAAATTCGCATTGACGAACAATGTCGAACCAACGCTTACCTTCGCCCAAGAATTCTCTTTGACGTTCAGCTGCTACGTATCGCACAGCATCATTACCGTAATCTCTGTGACGAGCATCCCAAGCCTCATCGAATTTCTTTGCCTTTTCACCCTCTGCCACATTCTTAATGGCATCATCCTCAAACTTTGGAGCACGAATACGCAAGCTGAAATTTTCACTTCCTTCAATCAAAGTGTCAGCACCTGGGTTGTTACGACGATAAATGTCGTCAGCAAGCATGAAAGCAGTGCGCTTATTCAAACTCTTTTGCCCCTTGGCACTTTGCACCATTACAGTATATTGCTTGAAATCCTCGGAAGTCAAACGTGCCAAAGCTTCTGCTTGAATCGTCATCACGTCAGTGAGACGATAAACGGGCCAGTGCGCATTTTGTGCACTATTGTTTCGCTTGTTATATGAAACAACTCCTTCGCGAGTATTCAGAGGATTGATGTTGCTTACCAAAGAAACGGCACCCTTAATAATAGGAGTGGTAGCGGACTTACTATTTTCTTCCAACAAACCATAGGACACCATGCGCAAGTCTGTCTTACCATACCCCTTTTCCACATCAACCTTGTCGGTGACGTTGAAGAGTCCGCTCGCAGCGACCATGGTACCAGCACTGTAACTGCCACCTCCGTCACCATAGAACTCATTAGAGATTGTGGTGTTCTTCAAATTTACACCATCAAAGTAGAGTTCAAACACGCTCTCTGCAGAGAACTGTGTACCGAACACCATGTTGTAGGCATCATCTGAAATAGCGAACTTAGAATCTGAGTTACGATACAAAGGATAACGCACATTGGCACGATAGTCAGTAGGCTTGATGTTGCTGGTCAAGAGATATTGTTGGTAATCTTCTGTAGCCTTGTCAATCACGTACTGAGCATATTGCACAGACTTCTGCAAAAGTTCTTGTGACAGTGCATTTTCTTGTGCTACAGTAAGCTCTGCTCCATTTTCACCTTTGAGGGGGAAACCTTTAACTTTGGCATTCTTCACCAAACCAGCACGCCAGAGGTACATATCTGCCAACAAAGCGTACATACCATTTTGCCGGATGCGGCACTTGTTATTTTGGATGTCACCATAGTTGGTGCTTGCGCGACCAAGGTTCTCTTCTACTTGTTTGATGAGGATACCCATCAAATCTGCAGCAGGTGTAGCAGGAATCTTTGAGGTACGAGCATCATGGTCGGTGTCTACAGAATGCTCAACAAAAGGCACATCACGGTAGGCACGAACTAAATAGAAATAATACAAAGCACGCAAAGCGATCATTTCGCTCTTGATGGGCGCAAAATCTCCTTCATTGAAGGAAGGATCAACCTTATCGCGAACCATGCGTGCACCATTGTCGAGAACTTCGTTGCATAAGTTGATACCCTTGTACATGGATGCCCAGTCGAACATGCCTTTATCGGGCAGAAGCACACCATCTTGCAAATAGCGATATTCAGTCTTATCGGTCTTGTTCAACTCGACATTGTCAGAGCGGAACTCGCCCCAAGTAAGAATCTTGCTGGTGTTTTGTGTCAATTGATAATATGCAGCATTGCGCACATTTTCAACATCGTTTTTACTCCCCCAGAATTCCTCTTTTGTGATAGAGTCGGTGGGATAGAGTGTCAAGTAATCATTACAAGACACTAACCCGCCCGCCAGCACAAGTGCGCTGGATGCAAGGAGTTTGTTGATGAAATTTCTTTTCATGAGGTCTTAGATAGAGAGTGACGTGAGTCAACTCTATGATAAATAAGATGCTTATTGAAATGCTTTCAGTAGGAGAGTGGCAAAGTGCGATTGCCTTTGCTCACTCCTACCTAGAAAGCTGAGACCATTTGTGTTAGAAACCAAAGTTCAAGCTGAACGTGAACGAACGAGCGTTTGGAGTCTGCTGGTTGTCGATGGCAGGGCTATAGCCAGCCGCGCCGTGTTCGGGTTCAACACCTGAATACTTCGTCCAACGGAAAAGGTTGTTGGCGGAGAAGTGAATATTCAAAGCTGAAAGACCGAGCTTCTTCAGATGCTTTGCGTCTACAGAATATCCCAACTGGAGATATTGGAAACGCAAGTAGTCTGCTGCTTCAACATAACGGTCAGAAGCTAAAGCATTGAATGAGTTTCCTGCAGAAGCATTCTTCGCACGAGGAATCTCTGTCACATCGCCATTCTTACGCCAGCGCCAGTTGACAGATGCCATCTGGTTCTTGTTGGTACGCATATCTTCAGCTTGCATACGGGCAAGGTTGATCACCTTGTTACCGACGCGGAAATTGAAATTGGTCTTCAATGACCAGCGACCATAGCGGAAGTCAACACCAAAACCACCGTTGAATTTAGGATTAGAAGATCCCAGATAAACGATGTCAAGTTCGTTGATTTGACCATCATGGTTGACGTCTTCGTAGATAACGTCACCACCTTCGAAGCGATAGTTCACACCACCATAATCGAAGTACATGGGAAGAGGGTTACCAGCCTTGTCGTAGATAACATTACCGCTAGCATCACGCGCGATAGGCGCCGTTTTGCCAGTAGCGCGAGCAGTATTCACATTACCTGCAGCATCTACATACTTATTCTTTTCTTCGTTTTGGAAGAAACCATTGTGGTCGTAGTCATAAGCATAGACTCCCTTGTAGCGGAAACCATAGATACCACCCAATGCGTGACCGATCTGCACGCGCTTTACGAAGGTTTCGTTCTTTTTATCAAACTGACCATTCATGGAAGCCAAGACATTCTTGTCCATTTCCGTCACAACGTTCAAGTTTTGCGCCACGTTTGCACGGAGGGTCACATTGAACTTGCCGATGTTCAAGATTGGCTTCGTAGAAACAAAGAGTTCCCAACCTTCGTTTTCCATACTACCTACGTTACCGTTGGCAATATTAGAGTAACCAGTTGATGAAGGGATGCGGATGTTTGACATGAGAAGGTCGGAAGTGTACTTCTTATAGACACTCAAGTCAAATTGGAACAAGTCGTCAAGTAAGTTCAAGTTGAAACCAAGGTTCCAAGACTTTGTCTTTTCCCAACGGATTTCAGTAAGGCGGAGGTTGTCTGGAGAGATACCTTGTTTACCAAGATATGTACCATAAGAGCTATACTTGTTGTAAATCAAACCTTCACCGAACCAAGCATTACCCGTGACACCCCAGCTAGGACGGAATGACAACATGCTGACGTACTTTCTCAAAGGTTTGAAGAATGTTTCGTCTGAGATGTTCCAACGACCTGATACACCAGGGAAGAAGCCCCACTTATTACCAGATCCAAACTTGGTCATACCATCAGCACGAACGGTGAAGTCTACCACATACTTGGAACCATAAGCATAGTGCAAAGTACCTGTTCCATTCATGCTTCTATGTATACCAGTGGAAGAGCCAGTACCGGTGAGATAGCCTGGAACAGTGGGGTCGCTAATACCTCCAGAGATACCAGAGAACGATAAGTTTTGGTTGGTAGAACTACTTGTATTGATTTCGTAACGTCCCAATACTTGCAAAGAATGATTCTCGGGCAGGTGAGGACGGAACATCAAGGAGTGACGTGAAGTAAACGAGAAGTTCTTCGAGTCAGAGTTGTTGGTCAAGTCAACACCTTGTGTCCAGTTCTTGGAAGTCAACTCGTGAGGATAGTAAGAAGAGTTGGTTTCCGTGTAAGCACTGATGTGCACTTCGGCAGTATAATTCAACTGCGTTGTCTCTTCGTCCTTCCCCAAGAACTTGTATTCCAAAGAGAATTGTGGAGTAATGGTGTAGGTACTCAAGCGGTTCCACGCTAAATTAGCGATGGCGACAGGGTTACCATTGTCCACCATGTCACCCAAATAATAGGAGGTCAAGCCTGCGTTATTGGGTAATAGGCGATCTTTATAAGTATCACCAGCCGTAGGAGGCATAAGATAGTACTCTCCTGTATCGAAATAGCGTCCAGTCGCTTGGTCAAATTCCCAACGATTCACCGCCATGTTAGGCATTGCCTTGTATGCCTTATCTAAGATGTTACCGTTGTTACGGTTGTTCTTGGTATAAGTGAGGGAGAAATCAGAAGAGAACTTGATGCGGTCTGACACATAGTAGTCAAGCGTCAAACGAGAGGAGAAGCGATCGAGGGATTGCTTGATGATGGTACCCGTTTCGTGGTCATATCCACCAGACACACGGAAGGTCACCTTCTCACCACCACCAGAGAGGTTTACACCATAGTTCTGTTTCGTACCAAACTGCGTTACCTCTTTCACCCAATCCGTATTCTTATTATAGTTTTCATAATAAGCAGGATGACTACGCAGATAAAGCAACTCAACGATGCTAGAAGCATAGTCACTCTGTTTAGGATTGAAGTAAGCTTCCTTCAACATCATGGAGTAGCCAGGACCATCGAGCATATTGAGCCCATTAGGCTGCCACGCACCATTGAAACGATAGCTGAAATTCACCTTCGTCTTACCGCGCTTACCGCGACGAGTGGTAATTTCGATAACACCATTAGAACCGCGCGCACCCCAAATAGCAGTAGATGCTGCGTCCTTGAGCACCTTGATGCTCGCGATATCTTCGGGGTTTACTTGGAGGAGTGTAGCAAACTGCTCCTGGTTGTCGAGGTTATTGAGGTCGAGGGAAGAGATATCTTGTCCGTCGAGAGGATATCCATTCACCACGATAAGCGGCTCTTGTGAGCCATTGATGGAGCTCACACCACGCAAACGCATGGAAGTACCAGAACCCAGGTTACCAGAGTTGGCTACAATGTCAAGACCTGCGATTTCACCTTGTAGTGCTTCACCAGCAGTAGTAAAAGAAAGACCCTCTTTGCTGTCCATATTGAGGGTTTGGGTGGCTGTAGAAACTTCCTTTGGAGGAATTTCCAAACCATTAGAACGGACACGACGCTTAGACACAACATCCACTGTAGAGATGGTGTTGCGATCGTGCATTTCTATGCGGAAGCTAGTGCGTGCACCAATGTTATCAATGCGTGAAGTTTGATAACCGATATAAGAAACCTCAAGACGGTTGTTGGGATTCTTAATGGTCATGGTGAAATTACCGCTCATATCGGTCTGAGTAGCCGAAACAACACGGTTACTCTTATCCTTCTCCACGACGTTAGCCATAACGATAGCACCGTCTGCCTTGCTATATACATGGCCAGAGATACGCTTTTGTTGCGCAAAGGCCGCCGTAGTGCAACACAAGGCAAGTACAATCGTTGAAGTATACTTTATGTGGTTCATAATGGCTGAGATTATTCTTTGATACTGAATTTAGACAAGAAAGCCTTTGCCTGCTTCACGCTGCTCCATTTGCGAGCATAGCCAGCAGAGAGTGACTTATCGAAGAGCAATGCCTTGCCGATGGTGTGTACCACGGCATACGAACTGCTGCGAATGTACTGAGGAGCGGATTCACGATCGAAGTTGGCATCTCGCACCAATTGGTTGTAAGGTGCAACCACGGGAATGGTTTGTCCGCTTTCATCCTTCAATACAATGCTGTTGGGAGTTTGGGTTACATCCAGCTTCATATACACCTTCGTTTCGTTGTTCACGCTCGAAGTGGAGTATTTTTGACTGTTAGACACACCGTCCACAAACACTGATTCGTCTTGGAAGTGGTATTTCAAGAAGTTGACCAAAGTAGTAATCATGGCTTGTGCCTTGATTTTAATTTCAGAGTTGTGATTGTTTACTGCATCAACTTCCTTTTGATTGCTCTTATCATCTGCGAGTTTTACTTCAGCCTGGAGATTATCAGTGAGATACTTCTCAATGGTTTCCCAAGTGGGAAGTCCCTTCGTGACTTCAGCCTTTACAGCTTCATTAGTAGGAGCGTAAATGGTATAACGATAGTTATTGAAGAAACGAACGAGCTTGTCGTCTTTCGACCCCGCGTTAAACACTTGTCCTGCCTTATTACCAGCTACAAAGATATAGTACTTCAAAGCTATCTTTTCACGCTCCTTACCAGCTGCGTCATCAAGTTTCTTAGCTTTCAAAGAGTCATACAAACCTGCTTTGTCCAAAACATTGGTGGTAAGACCTTCACAGAGTTTGAGAAACTCAGAGTAGTTGGGATTATTTCTCAGGATGTAATGAGCAGTACGAGTGGTTGCTTGCAAAGGACGATCAATGAGATAGGTCATACCATTACCATAACCGTTGGTTTTGCGAGTCTGGTCATATACTGCTATTACCTTGGAACGATAGTTCTCGTTCTGGTTTTGAAGCAGAGGTTGGAGTTGTTCTGCCAAACCACCCATCAGTATCGTTTCATTACCCTTGTGTTCTACAATGATGGGCGCACCCTCACGTGAAAGAAGGTATTTACGACTTCCGTCGAGACCGTCAGCATCTTTGTCGCCATGCACCACAATGTGATGGTTAACCATTTCAATCAAGAGCTTTTTCTTAATGTAACCAGGACCTTGGTCGATGGTTACGTGACCTTCGTGGTGGTAATTACGTTCTTCTGGGTCTTTGGCTTGAGGACCTGTTTTGAGGTTAAGTCGATAAGCCAACTGGCGTATGCCCAAAGTCTTCACTCCACTTCCTGCTCCACGGGTGTTGGTAGGTTCCCAACGATAATAAACCTGACGGTTTCTCACCATAGAAGCTGGGTCGATATAACCATAGTTCTTCAATCCCTCATCCGTAGGCACGAAGAAAGAGAAGCGGCTTTGCATCGCCTTCAGATAAGTAGAGAAATATTGTTGCAAAGGAGCCTTAGCATAATCGCTACCTTGTACGAAGGAGTCGTCAGCACGTACCACAGTGCGCACCACTTGTGTGTTACTGCTATAGAGGGCAGGTGCGAGCACAGAAGCATAGTCGGCAGGTGAAACCACGCGGTTCATCACATAAACCACACCATTGTTCGCCAAAACCGTCTTGTCGATAACCGACTTATAAGCAGCCTCGCTTGGATAATCACGAAGGGGGAACATGGGGTCACGCGCGTCGTTCATGATGGTGAGATACTTTGAAGGCACACTTTCATTGAAAGATGGCTTCATCAAGTTGTTCACCAAAGGCTGCACGATATCCAGAGGGATTTGGTCGATGTGTTTCATCAAGTTCGCCTCATTGACCTCTACTCCCTTCAAGCCATAACGCTCTATCAGCACTTTCCCAGCACCACGCAAGAAGTAGTCTTCCAAAGCTTTGTCGCTGGGCACGAACATCACACCCATATCCTTTTCCTTCTCAGTACCTCCTTCAGGCTTGTAAGAATTCCAACCTGGATCGTAGGTCAAAAGAGGGAAATCGTTATTCACGACACGGTCTGGACCAGTAATCAAACGACCAGACTTGGTGTTGATAGCGAAATAACGCTTTTCAAAGATGGAGTCTACACTATTATTATGGAGAGCTTTGTAGTTCTCCGTCAAGGTTGCATCATAATAAGGTGCACTGAAACGATCCAAAATATGGCTAAAGATATTAGTTGAGCCATTAGTACGGATCTCCTCTGCCATACTGCTGGGAGGCACGAGCACCTTGTCAAGCACGTGGAAATAACCATTCAAGCACACAACATCTTGCTCAACCACGCGATTACCGAAAACATAAGCACGAGTAGGATCGCTCTCACTCCATCCCTCCTTGTCTCCCACAATAAACGCAACATCACTACGCTTAATGCGTTGCTCCTTCATATTGTTTTCGACGAAGTGTGTCATCATAGGTTCAGAATCGTCAGTAGCCATAAGGATACTCTTACCCTTCTCTCCTTTGAAACGATCCCAATAGTGTTTTTCACCTTCCACCTGACTATAGTTGGTAGGAAGTTCTTCTGGGCGCCACCAACGGACACTATCCACAACAGCAGCAGCAGAGTTTTGACGCAAAGCCAAGTTCTTATCGCCATTATCTGCATTACCCATCATCTCGATGACATACGCATTATTGAGCTGTGCACCATTAAAGAGGATACGCTTTTGGGCATCTGTGAGCTGTTCATAAGAATGAACTCCCCATTGATTGTTCTTGAAGAATTCCTCATAAGCAGCATCTGGAGCGACAAACAATGTTTTACTACCCGTCTTCGACATTACCTCCTTGTAACCAAGGTCTTCGATAAGTCGCACCGTGTAGTTAAATTTGTTGCGACTCTTGAGTTCATCATAGATACTACCCCCTAAG
>JABZGM010000220.1 GCA_015259235.1 Alloprevotella sp.
GCCCGAACACAAAATGACACCACGCATTGCCGATGCTCGTGTAGGCATATTCTCCTCGCCTAAGTTTGACATCAATGGCAATGACGACCACGTGAGAAGTATGTATCTGGCGCATCGTTGGCGCTTGGTGCCTAAGGACAGAACGGCTTATCTCAATGGCAAACTCACAGAACCTGTACAACCCATTGTTTATTATCTCGATTCTACCTTCCCCGAGGCTTGGAAACCTGCTTTGCGCGAAGGTGTGCTCCGTTGGAACAAGGCTTTCGAAAAGGCTGGATTCAAGAATGCCGTGCAAGTGCGCGACTTCCCCACCAACGACCCCACCTTTGATCCCGACAACTTGGCTTACTCTTGCATCAGATATGTGCCCAACACCGAAGAAAATGCCTATGGACCATCATGGGTAGATCCTTCTACGGGAGAAATCATCAACGCTTCGGTCATTGTTTATAACAATGTGGAAGATTTGCTCTACAAATGGCGCTTCGTGCAAACGGCTAACGTGGACAAAGCCGTGCGTGGTAATAAACTTCCTGCCGACTTGTTGCACCAATCTCTCTCCTATGTAGTTGGTCACGAAGTGGGACACACTCTCGGTCTTGAGCACAACATGGCTGCATCTGCTGCCTTCCCCACCGACTCTTTGCGCTCACGCACTTTCACGCAAAAGTATGGTACTACTCCCTCTATCATGGACTATGCGCGCTACAACTACATCGCGCAACCTGGAGATCGTGGTGTATCGCTTAGCCCTCCTGAACTTGGCGTCTATGATCAATATGCCATTGAATGGAACTATCGCTATTTCCCACAATATGATGGCGATCTTGAGAAAGAAACCCAAGCGATTGAGGCTTGGACAGACCAAAAGGCCAAACAGCCTTATCTTCGCTTCATGCGTCAACAGATGCGCCAAATCGATCCCACCGTTGTGTCGGAAGATTTGGGCAATGATCCCATCAAGGCAGCGCAATATGGTATGAAGAACCTCGAAGGCATCCAACGCAATTTGGCGAAATGGGTGACCAACGACGATGATAGCCGCAAAAAGGCTGAACTCAATCTCGCCATTGCCCAACAATATCACCGCTATCTCAAAAACGTGATGAACCTCGTGGGAGGTACTGTGGTGAATGTGAGCAAGGAAAACTCTGGTATTCCCCGCTATCAAGTGTTGCCTAAGGCACGCCAACGTCAAGCTCTCCTTTGGTCGCTCAATGAAATCAAAACCTTTACTCACCATGCAGATCGTGCTGCCGAACGCAAGGAGTTTATGAGCATCAGTTACTATGACCAACTGATGGAATTCATCATCAAAGACTTGTTCGACCTCCGTGCACGCGTCATCATGGCTGAACATCTCGACAGCAAAAGCTACACGCTCCGCGAATACTTCGATGATGTCTATCAAAGTGTCTTTGCTTCCACCCTCGCAGGACGCACTCCCACTCACGCAGAGCAGTTGATGGAACATACCTTCCTCAACCAAGCCACCAACGTGGTTACAGGCGGTGTGGAGAAAGCCATTCCTTCTTTCCCTGCTGCTATCCGCAGTTACGACAATGATGCTGCTAGCACTTATCTCTCTGTCATCGAACGCTTAGGTTATGCGCCTGCCGACCTCAAAGCGCAACTCCTCAATGCTCCAGTGGCAGTAGACGGTGAGCAAGATGCACAATTTGGCAATCCTGCAGCCAATGTTTACCCCACTTTCAGCGTAAACTTGCTCGATAAGTCAGACATCTACTATCAAGTCGCCATCACCAAATTGCACCCCATCGTGCAACGCCGTGTTGCTACCGCCACTTCTCCCACCATCAAAGCTCACTATCAGCTCCTCCTTGTCAAAATTGAAAAGGCTCTCGGACTGAAGAAATAGAAGATCTTATGAAGAAAATCCTATATGGAACGCTTTTACTCTCCCTCGCGCTGGTGACTACTGCACCAGCCGAGGCGGGTATCTTCAGTTTTCTCCATAAAAAGAAAACGGAGAAGAAAGCTCCCCCCAAGAAAACGGCTTATGAGAAGCTGCTCACCGACAATCTCATTCAAACGGCTTCTGGTCCTTTGATGAAACTCCACAAGTCGGATGGTAAACTCTATTTGGAACTCCCCAAAAAGACGCTCGGCAGAGATTTCTTGCTCGGTGTCACACTTTCCTCCATCTCTAACCCTGGGCTAGGCAATGTGGGATTCCGCAACAGCAATCCTGTGCATTTCCGCTTTGTGCAGAAAGACAGTGTGGTGGTGATGGACATTGTCAACACTGAGTTCCTCACCACCTCGGCGCCCACCAAGGAAATGGCAGCAAGCATCTCCCAAAACTACACAAACCTCAGTTTTCTGAGTTTCCCCATCAAGGCATGGAGCAAAGACAGTGCAAATGTGGTGGTAGATGCCAGTTCGTTCTTCCTCAACGACAACCGATTTTTCCCCATCATTGATGGAGAAAACAGTGGGGTCAAGGTGGAAGAACAACAAAGCTCAGAGTTGACGCATATCAAAACGCTCAAGAGTTTCAAAAACAATGTGAGCATCTTGGTGGAACGTAGCTACAAAGCCACTCTCTCAGCAGGACCCGGTTCGCGCACACTCACCAACTATCCCATCACGGCTGGAGTGAACATCACGATGTTGGCACTTCCCGAAAAGCCGATGACGCCTCGTCTTTCCGACACACGCATTGGACTGTTCCTTACCTCCAAAAATGTGTTGCATGATGGCCGCATTGAACCCGCTTCGTTCGTTCGTCGTTGGCGCGTTGAACCCAAAGACGAGGCTGCTTTTGCTGCCGGACAGTTGGTAGAGCCCAAGAAGCACATTGTCTACTACGTGGATCCTGCTTTCCCTCCCGTGTGGCGCAAAGCCATCAACGTGGGAGTGTTGCGCTGGAATGCTGCTTTTGAAAAGATTGGTTTCAAAGACGTGGTGCAAGTGCGTGATTACCCCACTGACGATCCTGAGTTCGACCCCGACAACCTCGAATATACTTGCATTCGTTTCGTGCCTAGTGGTGTGGAAAACGCCATGGGACCTTCATGGAGCGACCCACGCTCGGGAGAAATCATCAACGGTTCCACCTTCATCTATCGCGGTGTCAATAGCATCCTTGCCAACTGGCGTTTCATCCAAACGGCACAAATCGACAAGACGGTGCGCACCAAGAAGATGCCCGAAGCTGCTTTGCAGAAATCCCTTGAGTATGTGCTTGCCCACGAAATCGGACACACACTCGGATTTATGCACAATATGGGGGCGTCCTTCTCCTACCCTGTTGACTCTTTGCGTTCCAAAACGTTCACTGATCAATACGGCACCACGCCTTCTATCATGGACTATGCGCGCCATAACTATGTGGCGCAAGTGGGCGACCCTGTCACCAACCTCGATCCTCCTCCCATTGGTCTTTACGACTACTATGCTGTGG
>JABZGM010000221.1 GCA_015259235.1 Alloprevotella sp.
GGTCATCCCGGTCAAAACCAACAAAACCGCAACCAACAACAAGGTGGTGGCAAGGGAGGCAAGAAGGGCAAGAAGGGCAACAATGCTCCTGCCACTCCTCCCAGCGACGAAGATGTGGCTAAGCAGGTGAAAGAAACCCTCGCTCGTCTTCAAGCTAAGGGCGCCAACAAGGGTAAGGGTGCGAAATATCGCCGTGAGAAGCGCGATGCCGCTCGCGAACGCCAAGAAGAAGATATGATGCGCCGCGACGCTGAAAGCCGCGTGCTGAAGCTCACCGAATTTGTGACTGCCAACGAATTGGCAACGATGATGGATGTCCCCGTGACACAAGTCATCGGCACCTGCATGAGCATCGGCATCATGGTATCTATCAACCAGCGTCTCGACCAAGAAACCATCGAAATGGTGGCAGAAGAATTTGGTTTCACCACAGAGTTCGTCTCTGCCGAAGTGCAAGAGGCTATCATCGAAGAGGTGGACAATGAAGAAGACCTCCGCGAGCGTGCGCCTATCGTCACGGTGATGGGTCACGTTGACCACGGTAAGACGTCGCTCCTCGACCACATCCGCAATGCCAATGTCATCGCTGGTGAGGCTGGTGGTATCACCCAGCACATCGGTGCTTACAACGTGAAACTCAAGAATGGTCGCGAAATCACCTTCCTCGACACCCCTGGTCACGAAGCCTTCACCGCTATGCGTGCTCGTGGTGCGCAGGTCACCGACATCGCCATCATCATCATCGCTGCCGACGACAACGTGATGCCACAGACCAAGGAAGCCATCAACCACGCAGTGGCGGCTGGTGTGCCCATCGTCTTTGCCATCAACAAAATCGACAAACCCGGTGCTAACCCCGATGCCATCAAGACTACCTTGGCTTCGATGAACTTCCTCGTGGAAGAGTGGGGTGGTAAGTACCAATCGCAAGACATCTCTGCGAAGTCGGGTCTTGGCATCTACGAACTCCTCGAGAAGGTGCTCCTCGAAGCTGACCTCCTCGACCTCAAAGCCAATCCTAACCGCCGCGCTGTCGGCACCGTCATCGAAAGTTCGCTCGACAAGGGTCGTGGCTATGTGTCCACAGTCCTCGTCAGCAACGGTACGCTCCGTCAGGGCGATATCCTCGTGGCTGGTACACACAACGGTCGCGTGAAGGCTCTCTTCAACGAACGCGGTGTGCGCGTAGACGAGGTAGCTCCTGCTCACGCTGCCACGGTGCTCGGTTTCAACGGTGCTCCTCAGGCTGGCGACCAGTTTAACGTGATGGAAACGGAACAAGAAGCGCGTGAAATCGCCAACAAGCGTCTCCAACTCCAGCGCGAACAAAACCTCCGCACCTCTAAGATGCTCACCCTCGATGAAATCGGCCGCCGCTTGAAACTCGGTGACTACCAAGAACTCAACATCGTGGTGAAGGGTGACGTGGACGGTTCTGTACAGGCTTTGAGCGATTCGTTCATCAAGCTCTCCACAGAGTCCATCGCCATCAACGTGATCCACAAGGGTGTGGGACAAATCTCCGAAAACGATGTCACCCTCGCTGCGGCTTCCAAGGCGGTTATCGTGGGCTTCCAGGTGCGTCCTTCGGCTGGTGCGCGTCGCCTTGCCGAGAAGGAGGGTGTCGACATCCGTCTCTATTCTATCATCTACGATGCAATCGAAGAGGTGAAGGAGGCTATGGAAGGTATGCTCAAGCCTATCGTAAAGGAAGAAATCACCGCTATGGTGGAAGTTCGCCAAGTGTTCCACATCTCGAAGGTGGGCTACATCGCTGGTGCCTACGTGGTGGACGGCAAGGTGTCACGCTCCAACAAGGCGCGCCTCATTCGCGATGGTGTGGTGGTCTTCACTGGCGACATCGCTGCCCTCAAACGCTTCAAAGACGACGTCAAAGAAGTCACTACCAACTTTGAGTGCGGTATCTCGCTCCAAGGCTGCAACGATATCAAGGAAGGCGACATGATCGAAACCTACCAAGAGATCGAAGTGAAACAAAAACTCAATAGCTAAGGGTCGCAGACCCATTCTGCTCGCCACTTCGTGGCTCGGGCTAACGCAATAAACAACGCTAGAGAGGCTAGAGCATATCTAGCCTCTCTAGTTTATCTAGAAAAACTAGAAGTACTAGACGCTAGACGTTAGAGTTTAGAGGAACGAGCCCCGCTTGTCGGGGCGAGCAGAATGGGTCTGCGACCCCGAGCAGAAAAGGGTCTATGATCCCGAGCATAAAAGGGGCTGTGACCCCTAGAACCCCTAGAAAAAATAACAAAAACAAATGCATAAACATCTTCTCTCCTTGGCAGCCGCTGCGCTGCTTCTCTTCGGGGTAAGCTCATGCAGCACCCTCAACGCCCTCAGCCAAAACCTCAATACGGGCAACACTGGCACAGCTCTCGCAGCAGGGGGCAACATCCTCGACAACCTCCTCGGTTCTGTCCTCGGCAGCCAACCCATCACCGAGCGCGAACTCGTGGGCCGTTGGGGCTACACCGGTGTGAGCGCCGTTTTTGAAAGCCAAAACTTCCTCGCCCAAGCTGGTGGCGTGGCAGCAGCTGGCGTGCTCGAAGCCAAACTCGATGAGAACCTCACTCGTTTCGGTTTCAAGAAAGGCAGCACCACCTTCGTTTTCAATGCCGACCACACCTTTGAAGCCAACCTCAATGGTATGCCTATCAGCGGAACCTACACCCTCGACCCCAGCAAGAAGGTGCTCACCCTCTCTCTCCTCGGAGGACTCATGAAGTTCCATCCCCAAGTAGTGCGCACCGCTTCCGGCATCAGCATCTTGTTTGACAACGACAAACTCCTCTCTCTCCTTGGTGCCGCCAGCAAAATTGCCGGTACTGTGGCAGACTCACGTTTCAGCTACGTAAGTTCTTTGCTCAGCAACTACCAGGGTCTCAAACTCGGTCTCAAGCTCCGCAAATAATCTCTCCTTTCACTGCGAGCGACACGCACTATTCTTAGTGTTTGAGTATCTTAGTACTCAATATCCGAGCCTTTCTGCCCCTGCAATACCTTGAGCATTGTGTTCAAACTCCGAACATCCTGTTTGAGAAATCCGAACATCTTGTTTGAGAAATCCGAAGCTCTAGTTCTCGATATGCAGAACAGCTCCGTCGCCTCTCGAGTGAAATCATAAAGACATGCCCCCTCTTTGGGGGCATTTTTTGTATCCCTACCGCAGCGCAGACCGCGTTTCTCCCACGTTATTGGGGACTTCTCCTCACAAAGTTGGGCAACCTTCCTACAAAGTTGGGCAACCTTCCCAAATTATTGCTCTTCTCTCTCCCTTGCTTCCTTTCTTTACGCAGCATATTGTCCCCGAAAGGGTATATTTCATTCTTTATTCCGTGAAATTATCCCCAATAGGGTGTAAAATGTTTATTATCCTTCCCCCCCAAACACAACAAC
>JABZGM010000222.1 GCA_015259235.1 Alloprevotella sp.
GCCCACAAGCCATCCTCTGTGAGAAGATGACAGCGGCTTTCTATGCCATGCAGTGGCTGTTCGTGTTGAAATAGCGTGCCACCATAGCATTGGGCAATGGCTTGATGCCCTAGACAGACACCGAGTATGGGGATTAGTCCTGCGGCACGACGAATGAGGGGCAACAAATCGCCTGCTTCTTCTGGTAAACCAGGACCGGGAGAGAGCAGAAGATGGGAATATTCTGATAAATCGACCTGCGCCACTTCGTCATTGCGCAAGATGGTGACATCTGTCCCCAACGCTTGCACCAGATGGGCAAGGTTGTGGACAAAAGAGTCGTAATTGTCGATGAGCAAAACGTGCTGCATATCAATAGGTCTAAGAGATGAGATGAGTTTTAGACAAAGAGACAAACCAGAAATGCTACTTATTCTCCTAAAATCTCAGCTTTGTGAGCGAGATAAGTGGATATGTCTTTGTCGCCTCTGCCACTCACATTGATCACCACTACATCTTCTGGTTGGAAGTTGAGATGGGGTAGAAGCGCGAGTGCGTGGCTACTTTCGAGAGCTGGTATGATCCCTTCAAGACGTGTGAGTTCAAAAGCAGCACGAAGCGCTTCGTCATCGTTGATAGACAATACTTCAGCACGATTTTGGTCGGCAAGGTGAGAAATGAGCGGACCGATGCCAGGATAGTCCAAACCTGCTGAAATAGAATAAGGTTCTTGTACTTCGCCTTCAGGAGTTTGTATGACAAGTGTTCTGCTGCCATGCAATACACCTTCTGAACCAATGTTAATGGTTGCGGCAGTAGATCCGCTGTCTTTGCCAAGTCCTCCGGCTTCACCCAATACAATTTTGACGCGCGCGTCGTCGAGATAGTGATACATGGCTCCTGCTGCATTAGAACCTCCGCCGATGCACGCCATCAAATAGTCCGGGTAGTCGCGACCTTCCTTTTCCATCAGTTGCCCTTTGATTTCTTTGCTAATGACACTTTGAAGGCGTGCTACCATGTCGGGATAAGGATGAGGACCCACAGCAGAACCGATGAGATAGAACGTATCTTCGGGACGTTCGCACCATGCCATTAAGGCTTCGTTTACGGCGTCTTTCAAGGTTTTGTTGCCACTCTCGGCAGACACTACTGTGGCTCCAAGCATGCGCATGCGTTCCACATTGACGTGTTGACGTTCCACATCGAGGGCTCCCATGTAGATGCTGCATTCCATGCCTATGAGAGCGCAAGCCGTAGCTGTAGCAACACCATGTTGTCCTGCACCAGTTTCAGCAATGATGCGCTTTTTGCCCATACGTTTGGCGAGCAAGATTTGCCCCAAAGCATTATTGATCTTATGCGCCCCTGTGTGGTTGAGATCTTCGCGCTTGAGATAAATCTTTGCCCCATATTTCTCACTGAGGCGACGAGCAAAATAGAGGGGACTAGGACGACCCACATAGTCTCTCAAGAGTTCGTGAAACTCGCGTTGGAAGTCTTCGCTTTCGATGATGGGAAGATAGGTTTCTTGTAGAACCTGGATGTTGGGTTGCAAGACATCGGGCACGAAGGCACCGCCAAATTTACCGTAAAAACCATTTGAATCAATATGAAAAGAAGTCATAAGTCGTTGTTGTTGAAGAGATTAATAATACTTGGAAAACAGGGCTGCAACAGTTGACGTCGGGACTGTTGCGCGCAACTCACGACAAAAAAGGCTTGCCGTGAGTAACGACAAGCCTCTGTATTTCGACAATCATGGACGAACAATTAGGGTGTGCGATGTCTAACTCACGATATTACTATCTTGAGTGCGCCACCAACCCTTATTGTTGTTTTGTTGCATCATTGTTGTTTACGATTGAATTGTTATTTGATGTTGCAAATGTAATGTAAAATGGCGAAAGAACCAAGAATTTCTGAGATTTTTTCTCCCAAAGTGTGGGGATTCAGAGAAAATAGGCGCTTTTAGTGCGTATTTGCCGTCATTTTATCCATGAAAGTCATGGCAAGTGCGGAGATGATGAAGACAAGGTGAATGGCTATTTGCGCTGCAATGTGCTTGGGTTCTACATCGTGACGTACAAAACTCTCGAGCAGGTGCACAGCGCTGATGCTGATGAGTGACACCAGGAGCTTAATCTTGAGCGAATTAGCAGACAGGTTACCGAGATGCCCAAACTGCTCGCCATCTTTGTCGCGTTCGGAAATGCCGAGATGGCTGACGAAGGTCCAATATCCTCCCATGATGACCACGATGATGAGATTGAAAATCATGGACACGTCCACTAGCCCCAAGGTGATGAGGAGCATATCCGCTTCGTGCAAAGAACTGATGTGGACAATGTGGTCAAAAACTTCGCAACAAAAGACATAGGAATAGAGTAGCATCACCACAATGAGACCAAAATAAATGGGCACTTGAATCCATCGAGCGTTGTAGATAATCCATTCGATGGTGTTTTCGAACCGTTTGAAAGCAGAGATAGGTTTACCCATATAGCGAAATAAGACTAAGAAACAGAGGTTTTATCTAAGGATATACGCTTGATACCGTGCATAAGATACGATGCCAGGCTAACAATTATCAATGGTTGTGCAAAAACAGAGCTTCGCAATGTCGGGTACCGTGAGAGTCGGGAGGACATAGCGAAGCAGAGTGTCGGTTACTCCACTGATTTCAGTGAAATCTTGAAGACGAGAGTGGAGTAGGGGGGAATGTTATTGGTGCCATTCTCGCCATATCCCAGATATTGTGGGATATATACTTCCCATTCATCGCCCACATGCATTGCCTTTAGGGCAATTTGCCATCCTGCAACGACGCCACTAACGGGGAAACTTGCGGGTTCTCCGCGTTGATAACTGCTGTCGAAGATAGTGCCATCGATGAGTTTACCTTCATAGTCCACGGTCACCATACTGGTGGAAGTGGGTTGTGCACCCTTTCCAGCGCGAAGCACCTTGTAAAGGAGTCCACCACCGAGTGACTGTACACCCGGTTCTTTGGCTTTCTGGGCTAGAAATGCTTCCTCTTTTGCCATTTGGCGCGCTTCGATGCTATCGCTTTCAGCAGTAGCAGCGGCAGCATCTTGAGGTTTGTTCTGATTGGTGCAACTAGTGATTGTAGATGCTGCGGTGAGTAGGGCACCAGCTAAAAGAAGATTGCGGTTGAAATGGAAGATGGATTGAGACAAATGTGCAATGAATGTGTGCATGGTGGAAAATTAAAATGCGGTGACTGCGGCTACGAGTCCGAAGATGATGCCAGGAGCATTGGCGAGAGCAACGGGCCAATCGCGACGTTCTTTGAAGAGTGCATAGCATACCCAAATGATGCAGTTGAAACATGCCATCAAGGGTTGCACCCAATCACCTTTTTGTCCGTTGAGGTTGTTGAGAATCGTGTTGATG